>URSW01000005.1 GCA_900550625.1 uncultured Eubacteriales bacterium | reverse complement strand
AGGAAAGAGACGCGGAGGATTCCGCGTCTCACGGCAGATATTCAAGTTTCTTCGTGCGGGATGCCGTAATGTATTTTCTCAACCTTTCCGCCGCGCATATACACGCGGGGAACGCGCTTCGTTATGCCGCAGACAAGCTCGTATCCGATCGTCTGTGCGACCGTCGCCACGTCGTCGGCGAAAATCTCCTCTTCGCCGTCACGCCCGAACAGCGTTGCGACATCCCCGACTTCGGTTTCCGGAATATCCGAAACATCGGCCATGATCCATGCAGATCCTGCCGATGATCGGAGCCTTTTTTCCGTGTATGAGCACCTGCGCCTTATTCGAGATGATACGCGGAACTCCGTCCGCATATCCCGCGCACACCGTTGCGACCCTTCTGCGGCAGTCCGCGGTATATGTACAGCCGTAGCTGACGCTGTCCCCCGCCTCGATCGTCTTGACATGACCGACACGGGCTCTGAGCGAC
This sequence comes from uncultured Eubacteriales bacterium, assembly GCA_900550625.1. Lineage (GTDB taxonomy): Bacteria > Bacillota > Clostridia > Oscillospirales > CAG-272 > UMGS1312. Next base: position 22,503 of record URSW01000005.1, on the reverse strand, counting down.
ATCGCGGGGCGAAGTGTCCTTATCTTTTCCATATCGACCTCGTATGAAGGTCGGAGACCGTAGAGAATGATCCCCTCACGCAGCATATCGAATTTCGGAGGAAATTCTATCGTCGCCGCGCTGTTGCAGAGATGGCGCACGGGAATGAAAATCCCCGCAGCCTCAAGCTTGGAGATAAAGGAGCTGTATCTTTCAAGCTGAAGCTGTGCATAGGATTTATCTTCGGCATCCGCCTTTGCGAAATGGCTGAATATTCCCTCTACGCAAACATTTTCGAGCGCGGATATTTTCTTGATCTCTTCAACGCTCTTGTCGGTATCGGGATAGCCTATGCGCCCCATTCCGGTTTCAAGCGCAATGTGGAGAGGCGCAATCTTCCCCGCCGCGCGTGCGCAGCGATCGAAAGCCTCTGCATCCGACGTATGGAAAACGGCGGGACGTATATCATACCTGACAAGCACGGGAAAAAGCTCAGGCTGAGTATATCCGAGAATCAGTATCGGAGTTTTTATTCCCGCCTGACGCAGCTCCACCGCCTCGTCGAGCATGGCGACGCCGTAAAAATCCGCCTCGCCTTCAAGCGCTTCGGCGATCGGGACGGAGCCGTGACCGTATCCGTCCGCCTTTATGACCGCCATCAGCTTTTTTTCCTTCGGAACGAACGCGCGTATCGATCGGAAGTTTCCGCACACGGCGTCCATATCTATCTCCGCCCAGCAGCGGAGGATGTTCATATTCATACCGTTTCATCCTTTCTGCAGGCTTTATCTTGCGGAGATCACATCTCCGAGCGGAGCTGTCGAGATATTCTCCGCCTTGAGCGCGGCTCTTATCCTTGTGACGAATTCAAGCGCGTGGGCATTGTCTCCGTGGACACATATGCTGTCCGCCTTTATCGAAATATCCTTGCCGTTCACCGATGTCACCTTTGATTCTCTGACCATGCGGACAACGCGCGCTATCGCTTCGTTTTCATCCGTGATCACAGCGCCGGGCTTCGAACGTGCGACAAGGCTTCCGTCGTCCTCGTATGCGCGGTCAGCGAACACTTCTCTTGCATACAAAATACCGCATTCCTCGGCGGCTCTGCACATTTCGCTTCCCGACAGGCAGAGGAGTATCGCCCCCGGTGCGCACTCGGCAATCGCCTCGCAGATCGCGCGCGACAGCTTTATATCCTTTGCCGCCGCATTGTACATTGCGCCGTGCGGCTTTACATGCTGAAGCGTCATGCCCTCGGCGCGCAGAAACGCCTGAAGCGCCCCCACCTGATACATAATATACGACTTCATCTCCGCAGGCGTAACGGACAGCGCGCGTCTGCCGAATCCCATCAGATCGGGGTATCCGGGATGTGCGCCGACGGCGATCCCCGCGCCCTTGCAGAGCGATACCGTTTTCTGCATTACCAAGCTGTCGCCCGCGTGCCAGCCGCACGCGACATTTGCCGATGTGATAAGCGGAATGACGTTTTCGTCATTCCCGATTTTATAAGCTCCGAAGCTCTCGCCGAGATCGGAGTTAAGATCGACCTTTTTATTCATAAAAGCCTGCTTCCTTTTGACCGAGGTGTGCGGTTCAGTTTTTCAGTGCGGAATTCTTGATATCCGTTATAAACATATGTCCCGGCGCATGAGTTATCGCAAAGCGCGGTGCCGCCGCCATAAGAGCCGCCTGCGGGGTCACTCCGCACGGCCAGAACACCGGAACCTCGCCTTCCTTTATCGTGACCGCATCGCCGTAATCGGGGCGGTTTATGTCCTTTATGCCGATTGCGGCGGGATCGCCGATATGCACGGGCTTGCCGTGGACTCTCGGCATCGCGGCGGTGACGACCGCGGCGCGTATTGCGTCCGCGCTTTTCATCGGGCGCATGCTCACGACCATATTGCCGTGGAATATTCCCGCGGGAACGTCGGGAATATTCGTATTGTACATCGGCACGTTGCGTCCTTCCTCGATATGTCTCACGGGGATATCCGCTTCGAGAAGCTCCGCCTCAAACGAAAAGCTGCATCCGATAAGGAACGAAACGAGATCGTCGCGCCAAAAGCGCTCGACATCCGTATATTCGCCCGTCATTTTGCCGTTTTCGTATATGCGGTATTTCGGAATATCCTTTGCGATATCCGCATCCTCCGCAATGAATCGGAGGGAGCGCGAGCCGACATCCGAAACCTCAAGTATCGGGCATGAGGTGGGGTTGCGCTGTGCGAAAAGGAGAAAATCGAACGCCTCCTCGCGCGGAAGAACCACGAGATTCGCCTGCGCGTATCCCGCGCACATTCCGGAAGTCTGATAATCTATTTCACCGCTTCTTATCAGTTTTCGCACCTCAAGCGGCAACATTTCTGCATATTTATTCATTCTAATATTCCTTTCACCATATTTTTCGCGCTGACGCCGGCATTTTCCGCCGAACACCGCGGCATCTTTGCCACAACCGCATATTTTTCAACATTTACAGCGACAGAAGCCCCGAATCGGATACGCGCGGTAATATAGCGCATCTTCGTTTTTCGGTTTCGGTATCATACGCCGTTTTTTGAGGCTGCGAACAAAAACAAGACCATGCAGTTTTATGTTTTATACCGTTTCGGCGGCAAGGTGCGCAAGATATGCATGTCTTTCACGCGCGATCTCCTGCGCTTCAGCTACGCCGATCTCCTCAAATCTGACCGTGTTCCCCGCGGCAAGCTGCGCCGCCTTCGGAATATCGGCGGATATCACGGTGGCGATCTTCGCGTAACCGCCCGTGGTCTGATGATCTGCAAGAAGAAGTATCGGCTTACCGTTTATCGGCACCTGAACCGAGCCGCAGCAGATCCCGTCCGAGATTATATCGGTTCCGGAGACTGATTCGAGCGGTGTTCCGTCAAAGCGTATCCCCATGCGGTCGGATGCATTTGTCACCGTGTATTCGCCGCCGAAAAAATCCGCAATTCCCTTTTCGGTAAACATGCCGTCCTGCGGTCCGCGGACACACCGAAGCGTAACGCTGCTTTCATACGGGATTCTCGGGGTTCTCCGCTCAGCGATATTTGCGGGGCGCGGTGTCTCACGGTTCAGCGGAACTGTGTCGCCTGCCTTCAATCGCCGTCCGCCGAATCCTCCGAGGGCAAATTTCAGCCCCGTCGAAACGCTGCCCATAACAGACGGAATATCAAAGCCGCCCGATACCGCAAGATATGCTCTGATGCCGTTCACCGAGCCCGACGACATAAAGTATGAGCCTTCGGGGAGAAAATACGCTCTGTTCATTTCCGCGCGCTTTCCGTTTATAAACGGAACGATATCGGCGCCGGAAACGGCGATCACCGTGTCGCACATAAACTGCACGCACATTCCCGCAAGCGTCATTTCGAGGACACCGCAGCAGGGATCGTTACCGCAGAGGATATTTGCAATCTTCATGGATTCGCTGTCCGCGCAGCCCGAAACGATGAATCCCTCGGACTGATGTCCGTATCTTCCGTTATCCTGAACCGTGGTGAACGGTCCCGGATATATGACTCTCATTTCCCTTCTCACAGCACTGCCTCCTTTTCGGGAATGTAGTTCCCTTTTTCGGCTTCTGCGGCTATCCGATCGTATTCGCGCCTGTCGATCGGACTGAATTTCACGGAATCACCCGGACTGTAGAAAATAGGCTCCGCGCGGTTCGGATCATAAAGCTTCACCGGGGTTCTTCCGATAAGCCGCCATCCGCCCGGAGATGCAAGCGGATATACCCCGGTTTGTTCACCGCCGATACCGACGCTGCCAGCCTCGATCTTCTGCCTCGGCGACGCAAGCCTCGGGCACGCTATCGCAGGATCAAGTCCGCCGAGATACGGAAATCCGGGGAGAAATCCGAGCATATAAATCAAGTATGTTCTCTCGCTGTGGCAGCGCACTACCTCATCCGCGCTCATGCCCGCATGAGCGGCAACGTCCTCAAGATCTTCGCCGAACTCATCGCCGTAGCACACCGGAATGGTGTACAAAAAGGATTTTCTTTCCGATACGGAGGTCGGATTTTCGCAAATGGCGCGCAGTGTTCCTGAAATCTCTTCGTATCTGATCACAACGGGATCGTAGAGAACAAGAAGCGAAGCAAAAGCGGGAACCGTTTCGACAATCCCATTTATATTTGCCGATTTGATTCCGGCGTCGAGCGCATGAACCGCCGCGTTCACCTGCGGCGAGATAACACTTCCGAGCTGAATGAGCACGGCGCTGTCTCCCGAAGGCAGTATTTTTACATCAAACATAGTAACTCCCCGACATTAAAGCCGCACGGCGGCACGAAAAAACGCACCGCCGCCGTTTATCAACCGAAATATCCGAGCTCTATCGTCTTGTCAAACCATGTTTTGCATGTATCTACAAGTCCGAGAGCATTTGATACGCAGCTCCTCATCAGCGATACGATCGCCATGAGTATGCTCATATCCATTCCGTCTATCGCAAGGACGAGCCAGCCGTACATATCGATCATACCGTATCTTGATGCGGTAGTCACAACCTCTTTCTCCATTTCGGGTGTGTGCATGAGATCCGTATCTCCTTTAAGAAATGCAATCGCTGCGCATACCGCATATGTTCCCCAATCGGAAACCGTCGCCGTAAGAACCGTATCCGCAGCGGTGCGGGCGCAGATTCCGCCGTTGCATCCGCAGCGGCAGGTCGAGTGATCTGCACCCTTCTGAGCGTACGGAATATACTTTTCTATATGTTCGCGAATAGCGCCCATGCCCATCTCGTTCCCGAGATCTCCGATTGCGAATGTGGGGATCTTCCGTTCCTTCGCCATATCGAACAGTGCATCAGCCTTTGCCTCAAAGGAGGTTATGTCAAGACCCGTCGCGTTATGATACACTCCGATCTCGTTTGCGCCGGGTGCCTCGATCGCAACAAGAGCCTTAGGCTCCGCAATGCCGAATATCTCCTCGGCGCACTCCTTCGCCTTGGCGGGATCGGTGGTAAACGGAACTGCGCAAACGGCGATGGGATATTTCACAACGCTTTCGATATCCGTATAGAAATGAAGTCCGCAAACGCTCGCCATGTGGCGGGCAGCCTCAATGCACTGCTCCGGAACGATAAGCGCCGGCTTGATTCCGAGCTTCGCAAGCGTGCGGGCAAGAAGCATCGATCCGATTATGCCGTCGGTCTCGGGCGATCCGTGAGGAAGAAGGCGGAATCCCGTGATTATATAGACAAGATCGCCCTCGGAAAGAGTTTCGAGAAGCTTCTCCGCAAAATGCATCGAAACATTAGTATCATGTGCGTACTCGCGCGATGCAGGATACAGAATGCGGCAGACGCCGTATCCGCGCGGATCGAGATTCATAAGCTCGTCGAGATCCCGTCCGACATTGTATTTGGTAAGTTCAAACTGTGTCATTTTCGCCGCTCCGACATTCTCAGACGTTCGTCTTTTCGATATAGTCGGCAACAAGCGCATCCTGAAGCGCCTTCAGCATCTCGGGAGCGCGTCCGCCGACCTTCTTTCCGTCAACCTCGCTTGCCGCAAGGCAGAAGGAACCGGAGGAGGAAACGATAACTTCATCGGCGTTCATAAGATCGTCAAGAGTATACGGAGTCTCGTCTACCGCATATCCGAGCTGCTTTGCCGTCTTGATAAGGTGAGCACGTGCGATTCCGGGGAGGATCAGGTGATCCGTGGGAGCGGTCACAAACACTCCGTCCCTGATGATATGCACGTTGGAATGTGCGCACTCGGTCACGCGGTCGCCGCGGTGGAAAACCGCTTCGTCGCATCCCGCCTCGGCGGTCTTCTGTGCAGCCATAACGCTGGGCAGAAGGTTAAGCGTCTTTATATTGCAGTGGAGGAAACGGGTATCCTCAAGGGTAATAAGCTTGATTTTCTGATATGTATCCTTTACCTTCGCGGGCTTGAGGGTGATCCAGATATTCGCCGGAACGCTCTCGTCGGGGAACGCGTGATTGCGCATCCCCGTTCCGCGGGTAACCTGCCAATAAACGAACTGCTCATCGTCGTCAAGCTTTTTAACCATATCGCAGAGGAGGGCTTTCATCTCATCCTTAGTGTGAGGAATCTTTATCTTCAGAAGAGCCGCGCTGTTATAGAAGCGGTCGATATGCTCGTCAAGAGCGTATATGACATAATTTCTCGAATATGTGGCATCGTAAACGCCGTCGCCGAAATAGGAGACACGGTCATTCATAGGTACCGTCATTTCATCGAGAGGTCCGAATTTTCCGTTATAATAGCCGAGAGTTTTCATTGTAAACACCTGCGTCCTGCGGACGCGCCTTTCTTCCGCTTTATCCGGCGGATAATAGCCGGAGCACCCGTTCTTCCGCTTGGACGGCAATCGGAATATACGGATTTTCCTTATATTTATGCGCTCATTATATCTCAAATCACGTCCAAAATAAAGGGGTTTGCAAAAAAACTGAGTATTTTTTGTCAGATCAAAAATATCCGAAATATTTTTCGTTCGCAAGGCGCAATATTGAAAAATATTCGGATATCTTTGCATTATTCGTCGTATTTTCGAAAAAGATCAGTTCGGCACAACGGTTATGCCTGTCTTCACGGATTTGAGGACAACATGAGTTTTGGTGCCGGACACGCCGTCGAGACTTTTCAGCATTCTGTGTATAAGCTCAAGGCTGTCCGAGGAATCCGTAATGATCTTCAGCATAAAATCGTAATCCCCTGTCATGTAGTAGCAGGAAACGATATTCGGATTCTGCGCGACAAGCTCCGTAAAACGGTCATAATACCGCGGATGCTCGAGGCTGACCTCCATAAGCGCTATCACATCGTTGCCGAGCTTCTTCTGATCGAGCACTACCGTGTAGCCGCATATGACGCCGGAAGCCTCAAGCTTCTTTATTCTCTCGGTAACCGCCGATACCGAAAGATTTACCTCTTCGCTTATCTGGGACGCTTTTGCCCTTGCGTTGTTCTTGAGGCAGGATAGAATTTTAAGATCGAGACTGTCCATTTTTCACCTTTTTTCCGGAACGGCGGTTTCGGTCACAGCCGTTTCATCCGTCGTTTCCTCTGTATTTTCAGTATTTTCGTAGCCGTTTTCCGTCAGGTATTCGTACTTCGTTTCGAGAAGCACCGTAAATCCGCCGCCGCCGTATGCGCTTTTCAGATACGGAACGGCTACATATTTCAGAACCGGGGAATCATCGCAATCCGCCGGGACGGTTTCCTTCACGGTGATCGTCTGTCCTGTTTCATCGGCGCGGCATGACTTATATGAGAAATCCACATCCTCCGAAGCCACCACATCCCCCACGAAATAGAGAACGTAGCTTTCAAAAAATTTATCACCGTATATATTTTCGGGAATTCCGTAAACCGCGGCAAGCTCCGTGAGGGTATCCATGTCAGTGATGACCGTGCAGTCGCGCGGAGTATACTCCGTCGGTTCCGGCGGCGCATCGGAAAGCTTTGCGATCGGGAGAACGGTTTCGCCGTTATACCTCGATTTCGGATATGCAACCTTAATATACTGCCTGCGATAATCGGGAGAGGCGTTTACATTGCGGCATCTCGTTATATTTATTTTGAGAATTCCCCGTTCGTTCGACACGGAATCAAGGCTGTATCGGCTCAAGCCCTCGGAATCCCCGCACGATACTATAAAAAGGAGATTCGAATCGAAAAAATCCCTGTCGTATTCTTCGCCCGCGGCGATCGCCCACGGAGTACCCGAGATCTCCGAGTACTCATATGCGATTTTGACACGGGCATTCATTGCGCTTTCCGCATCCTCTCCGGCGAGTATCTCCGCATTCTCGATAATATCCGGCTCGATCTGATAAACAAGCTTCTGACCGTCGTAATCACGTCTGTTGATCTCAACAAAGAGGTACCCGACGTCCCCGGCGGCGTATCTGATCTCATCGGGGAGCACGTTTTTTCTGAGAACAAACGTCATCTCCGATTTTCCGGACATGACCGCGTTAAGGCCGTATGCCGCACTTTCACAGCTGCCGAGTCTTATCGCAATCACCGCTTTATTCAGGAAAAAGTCCTCATCATAGCCGCGGCGCATAATCACGTCCTTGTATTGATTTCCGGAAAAGTCCTTTGATTTGTCGGAAAGATACGAAGTAAGTGCCGAATAGGATTTTAAATATTTGAGGCTTATATCGGAATCTGTGCCTTTGCCCGTACCCTGAACAAAGAATGTGCCGAATCCGATCTGCGATTTATACCGCTTCACTCCGCATTTTTCGAGAAGAGACGCGGAATCCGCATCCTGTGTACAGTACAGGAAGAAATCGCTGCCGTCCTTTACGGCGATGAATTTTTCCGAATCGTAGCCGTTTATCGAATAAAACGCCGTGCCGATCTCGAGATGCGCAGCTTCGCCGTTTCCCGGAACGTATGTTGTCATATCCACGGATTTCGGCGTAAGGCGCGAGGTCGCGCCGAGCATGTTATTCACATATTTTTTATCGAGCGTGCCGTAGGTGTTTATATAAGAACGGTCGTTCCATTTAAGAAAATCGACCCATTCCTCGGTGATCCCGGATCGGAGTCCGCCGATCAATCCGGCGATGTTGAGGACGCAGGCGGTAATAACAACGAGAGAAGCAATTACAAGGACAAGGATGTTTATTGCCTTACCCAAAGCGTTCTCACCGCCCTTCTCACAGAATAGTTTTCGGAGCCGAACGGCGCCGGATAAGTAAATTATACACCTTTTTGTCTCATTCGTCAATATTATTTATTAAAAGTGCTGTCCAAGGATCAAAGAAATGCGTGCGGAGAGTGAAATTACCGCACGAAGCACGGCGCAGATGGGAAGCAGAACGAAACAATTTAATATGATCATCCGGTGCGAAACGGTCGGAACAAAATCCGGCGCATAGATGTTGCAAACGGCTTCGGCGGCATTCCGAATCGGGTGATACCCCGCAACAAAAACTAATCCCGCGACAGAGGCGGCGGAAAGAGGCAGTCCGGACACAGAAAAGACCGTGCAGGAAAACCTGCACGGTCTTGAATTATGCATCAAGTACGATTACTTAATAGCGTTGATGAGGAGGATGATATCCTTCATGTTGATGCTTCCGTCAGCATTCATATCAGCCGCATCATTGTTGTAATCGATTTCCCAACCGGCATTAACTCTGATGAGGATGATGAGGTCCTTTGCATTGACTTCGCCGTCGTTGTTAAGATCGCCGAGAGTAACAGACTTAGCGGTGATCTCGAACTCAACGGGAGCGCTCTCGAGACCGGAGTAAGCCTTGGTCTCGGCAACGGTAGCCTTTACAAAGTACTTACCTGCTGCGGTAGGAGCCTCTGCGGAGTACTCGCCGTCAGCTGCGGTGCTGTAGGTAAAGGTAACTGCGCCGTATGCAGCTGCTGCAACGGGAGCTGCCTCGCCCTTGCCCTCTTCCCATCCTGCGATTGAGAGCTCGGTGGTCCAGCTGTTAAGGAACTTGCCTTCCTGAGCAAGGTAGAGAGCCTCGCGGATCTCTTCTACTTTAGCCTTGTCAGCAAATCCGTTGTAGATTACATCTGCATTTGCCGCGGAAATGATAGCTTCGGCAACATCCTGCTGATCGAGATCGTTAGCAAGCTTTGCAGTGTCAACGATGGCAACGAGCCTGTCGCCGACCGACTTAACGAAATCAAGGTTTGAAATGCCTTCAACTGCATCTGCGGGAACCTTAGCGATAGTCTTAGCTACAACCTTGTAAGCCTTTGCAACATCAAGAAGCTTGGAGAGATCGTAAGTAACGTTCTCGGGAACATCTACGAGAGTAGTGTTTTCGGCGCCTTCGAGTCCAAGGAGCCAATCACTCGGATTATCACTCTCGAAGTTTGCGGTAACGGTGGTATCACCGGAAGTAGCGGTGAGATCAGCCCATGTTACATTAATGTCATTGGTCTGGAGATAGAATCTGTCGGGATTCTCGGTAAGCTTGTTGAACTGAAGAACCTGTACGCCGTCAAGCCAGATCTTAAGTACACGGTTGCCGCCGTTCTGTGCGCTCAGCTTGATTCTGAGTGTATGCCATACGTTCTCGGAAATAGCAACATTTGAAAGAAGAACGGTATCGCTACCGACCGGATTTCCGCATCCGTTATCATTGAACGGTACTCCGCCGACATAGAAGTCCTTGTAGTAAGCGCAGTATCCGAACATCTGTCCGCTGAAGTTACCGAAATGCATTCCGGCGCGCTTGCTTTCAGCATTGGTTACTTCGATAAGGATCTGTGCCGAGAGGTCGATTTCGCCCTTGTTCTGAGCAATAGTGTAATGGAAGGTTCCGGGAGTTTCATTGTCTCCGCCGAACGCAAGCTGAGCCATTGCGGCATGATACTTTCTGCCCTTGCCGCCGCCGGTTACAACCGTAGCTGCGTCAAATGCTGCATCAACATCGATAGCACCGAATCTCTCGGAAATAGAATAGGTGGTACGAGCTGCAACGAGCTTGCCGTAGTTGGTAACCGCAGCCTTCTGCTCGTCGGTGAGCGCCGCATATGCAGTCTCTGCAGCGGTGATAGCCGCGTTGCTGTCAGCAACGGTGTAAGTCATAACATCTGCAGTGGATACATAAGACGCAATGCTTTCTGTCTGGCTCGAGAAAGGATTGGTAGCAAGATCAGCGCCGGTGTAAGCATGCTCGGTGCCGCAGTATGTAAGGCTCATGCTGAAGATGTTTGCGGTAACGCAAGCAGGGTTGAACCAAAGGAACTGCTTGTAAGCATTCCAAGTGCTGTTATCATTAAGCTCAAAAATCTGTTCGTCGTTAACGAAAACAGTAATAGTACTTTCGATAACTTCGATCGTGAGCTTGTATACGACACCGGGAACAAGCTTCTCATCCTTCTTTTGAATTGCGGAGTTAATGTTGTAAACACATCCGCCGTCAGCGATAACCCAGCGCTCCTGGTCGAAGCGATAACCGATAAAGCGGTTCATTAATGCGGTAAATCCGAAACAGGGAACATAGCTTCCGTCATTGTAGAAGGAGTCATAGCTGAATTCTACGGTGAACTTGTAGCCGTCATAATTGTCCGGATCGACCTCCATGATTTCTTCACCCTTGAAGTAAGGTCTGGCGAAGTCTGCCTTGGGAATATTGGTGAGCTTGAGTGCGGAGCGGGTTCCGGCTTCGGTGCGCACCTGATACTTAACCTCACCGATTGCGTCGATCTGCGAGATAACAGCATCGACCGCATCATCTGCTGCGAAAGACGTTACTGCCACGCATGACAGGAGCATCACTGCGCAAAGCACAAATGATAAAATTCTTTTCATAATTGTCCTTCCTTTTAAATTAAAATATTTTCTTCAAGCACTCCGCCTCCGGTTTACCCCGTCGGCGATAGCGGCTTAAAAAACAAATTAGGGCGGTCCGCAGTGATTCGCAGACCTTGGGAGAAAAATGTTCAAGTGTCGAAACATTCCGTTCATCCCATGTTTTCGAAGTATTAATATGATTTACGTTGTTATTATACCATGTTCTCCGCGACATTGCAAGTACTTTTGTTAAAAAAGTGTCCGCAATATGAAAAAACTTTCTCCCGTTTGTGTTTATTGACCAAGCGGGGCAGAAACCGGCAGAATTTGTTCCGCCGTGAGACAAAAAACAGTAATCTTTGTCGATTTTTATTTACAAATGTGCCCTTTTCGGAAAATATTTCCGTGTTCCGACTGTGAGACATGCCGATTGCTTAAAATTTTACACTTCTTTTTCGCGAAGAACGTCTTCGGAAGATGCGGACTGTTCTCCGTCCTCTTCAAGTACGGGAATAAAGCGCTTTGCGAATCTTCCCTTTCCTCGCGTCTTTACATATATATAACCGATGATGCTGAACACGACCGCGCCGATAAAGTTGACTATCAAATCCTTCATTGTATCGATAAGTCCGATATCGAGGTATCCGCCGAGTCCGAGCGATTCACCGTTCACTGCAACGTCGGTTATATTCTTGATAATGACGGCTTTATTGCTGTTTGTCGGATCGAGTTTGACCGACGATATGGTATTTATAACAAAATCCTTCTGCATATCGGTCTTGAATATCATATCCATTCCGAATTCGAAGAATTCCCAAAGCACACCGATCGTCATCGAGAAGCAGAACGCCACGATCGCAAGAAAAACGGGCGAAAGCTCGAATTTGATGCGCCGATTACGGTTGAATATATCGACAAGGGCAAAGCCGAACGCGGCGCAGATGAATCCGTTTATCGTATGGAGCATAGTATCCCACAGCGGATATTTGATATAGTAGCTGCCGATCTCGCCGAGGATCTCCGCCGCGAACACGAAAAGCAGGATTATCATCTCAAGCGTATTCGGCAGATCGATGCCGAAGCTTTTTTCAACGAATATAGGTATTAGGAAGAGTATCAGCGTGAGCACGCAGGTGAACACGCTCTCCCAATCGTCACGCAGTATGCAGAGCACAAGCACTGCGATAACTATGGCTCTGAGCACAAGGTACACGGCAAATCTGACGGGGCTTTCCTTGATCTGCTCGCGGAGATTTGCGAATTTTCTGTCTTTTCTGTCTTTCTTCCGAGTTTTCATCTCATTCCTCTGAATTTTATATTCCTTCGGCAAACGCGGCGATGCACTCGCCGAGGCGCGCGTATCCCGCGTCGTTCATGTGCGACTGATCGGCATACTGCGGATACGGTGCGACATATTCCTTTTCGGGATCGTAGTCCGGGTTCATGACGACCGAAGAATGCGTGAAATGTTTCCATGTGAAGCGGTTGATGCCGCTCGTATGCCATGCGTCGCAGCACGGAATATTATATTCCCCGGCGATGCGCTTTATTTCCTCAGCCATGGTTTCGAGCGAGCGTCCGCTGCCCTCGGGGAATTCTTCGTATCCGTCGGCGCAGACCCAATCGTATCTGCCGACGCAGTGCGGAGTGACGAGCATCAGGCGGCAGCCGAGGTGATCGCATTCGTCAAGGAGGGCGTATATTTTCTCGATCACATAGGAAAATTTTGCGCGAAGCGTCTTTTGCTCGGGATACATATCGCCCTTTTTGCCGTATTCGATATCGCGCTCGTTATATGCGCCGAGCAGGATGATAAGATCAACGGTGCGCAGCTTCTCCACGGTGAGCGGACCGAGCTTGCCGGATACCGCCGTATTCGGGTCTCCCGCAAACCCCGACTGACCGTCAACCATGTCGATAAGTCCGATCCCGCCGTTTGCGTGGGTCGAGATGTTGCATCCCGTGCGGCGGGCGAACTCAGCCTGCCATCTTCCGTCCGATGTGATGCTGTCTCCTATGCAGAGTACGTTTTTTCCGTTCCATTTACTCATAGCTGTTGTGCTTTCGAGGGAAAGCTTCCTTTCATAATTATTGATTAGATTCAGCCTTCCTTTTTCGGAAGGAGACGTACAAGATCAAAGACGCTGCGCAGCGGTGTGCATTCGATATTCCCGACTTCCTTTGCCGAATACGACGGGAGTGCGATCTTCGCAAAACCGAGACGCGCGGCCTCGGCGGCGCGCAGCTTGGCGGTTCTGACCGAGCGTATCTCTTCGGCAAGTCCGATCTCGCCGACCGCGATCACGTCCTGCGGCACGGGAATGTCGCGGATGCTCGATATCAGCGCAATCGCGATAGCCGCGTCGATCGCGGGTTCGTCGAGGCGGAACCCGCCTACCACGTTCAAGTAGACGTCGCTTCCGGAAAAGCGGAGTCCGAGCCGCTTTTCGAGTACGGCGAGAAGCAGGCACATCCGGTTATAGTCAAGCCCGTCGGCGGTTCTGCGCGGCGACGGGAACGCCGTCGGCACGACGAGCGCCTGAACCTCCGCGATGATCGGTCGATTTCCCTCGATCACGCAGGTCGCGCATGAGCCGGAAACGCCGTTCGGTCTCGACGCAAGGAAAAGCTCCGACGGATTCGGCACCTCGCGCAGTCCGTCCTCCGTCATATCGAAAACGCCGATCTCATTCGTCGAGCCGAAGCGGTTCTTCACCGCGCGCACAATGCGGTAGGTGTGACTGCGGTCGCCTTCGAAATAGAGCACGGCATCGACCATATGCTCGAGCACCTTCGGTCCCGCGATGCCGCCTTCCTTATTCACATGACCGACGATGATCACGGCGCAGTTATCCTGCTTCGCCCGAGCGATCAGCTCGGATGTGCATTCGCGGACCTGACCGACGCTGCCGGGTGCCCCCGTCGCCGAGGACGAATACATCGTCTGCACCGAGTCCACGATCATTATCTTCGGGGATACCCTATCGTACTCCGAGAGCACCGATTCCATATCGGTCTCGCACAGGACAAGCGTGTCCGATCCCCCCGCGCCGAGGCGGTCGGCGCGCATCTTAAGCTGACCGCGGGATTCCTCGCCCGACACATACATGACCGATACACCGAGGTGGGCGCAAAGCTGCATGAGGAGCGTTGATTTTCCGATTCCCGGTTCGCCCGCAAGAAGGATCACCGATCCTTCGACGATGCCTCCGCCGAGCACGCGGTCAAGCTCGGCGATGCCGCTTTTGATACGTTCGATCTCCGCCGAATCGTCATCCGAAAATACACGCGCACGCTCCGGTACGTTCTGCCTGCGCTGTATCTTCGGCGAAGCCGACGGAGGCGGCGCGCTGAGCTGCTCCTCGAGAGTTCCGAAGCTGCCGCATTCGGGGCAGCGTCCGAGGAATCCGGGGCTTTGGTAGCCGCATTTTGTACATTCGTATATTTTTTTCGGTGATTTCATCTTCAGACCTCGCTTTTACGGATATTTTTCCGCACGGCATATGCTTTGTAATAAAGGCGGTGATTTTCAAATATAATTGGACAAGACGGCAGCGTCAATGAACATGAAAGGAAAGCCTTTTGAAAACATGAACACTTCCGCAAAAAACAGATATTGCAGAACCGTATGCGAATTTATCGCCGTATCGGCAATGTTCGCGCTGATCGCGCTCGGCTTCGGATGTCTTCCGGAAAGAGTCTCGGATATATACACCGTATCCGCAGGGACAGACGAGTGCGCACGCGTGGTGGTGATTGACGCAGGGCACGGCGGTGAGGACGGCGGCGCGTCCGGCGAAAACGGGCTTCTCGAAAAAGACATCAATCTCGATATTTCCGCGCGGATAAAAACACTTCTCGATATCTGCGGAGTCGATGCCGAAATGACACGCACAGATGACCGTATGCTTTACGATATGTACGGCGAGCTGAACGATTACCGCGGAAAGAAGAAAACATACGACCTGAAGAACAGGCTCCGCTTTGCAAAGGAAGCGAACGCCGGCGCGCTGATAAGCATCCACATGAACAAATTCCATCAGCCGCAATACAGCGGGCTTCAGGTGTATTATTCCCCGAACAATGCCGAATCCGAGCCGCTCGCCGCCAAAATTCAGGAATACGCCGAAATTTACATTCAGCCGGAAAACGAACGCGAAATAAAGCGGGCGACCTCCGCTATATATATTATGAAGCATACGGAAATTCCCGCTGTGCTCGTTGAATGCGGATTTCTCTCAAATCCCGGAGAAGCCGCAAAGCTTGCGGACAGCGGATACAGAACGGGGCTTGCGGTCACGGTGTCCGCCGCCGCTGCGGAATGGCTCGCCTCGACGGAGGCTGCAAAGTAAAGATCAGTCCTTCGACGCTTTTTTCATCTCCGGGTACACGTCGGCGAGAGATTCGTCGTCGAATCTGTAATCGAGATAAGCTCCAACCGCTCCGCGCGCTTCAACTCCCTCGCGGCGCTCGTTCTGGCGGTATACCGCGGCGGCGGAAATAAGCATATCCGCGGAAAAAGCAACGGCAAGGATAACGGTGAGCACCCGTCCCGCCCTTTTCGGGATCTTCTCGATCTTGGATGAAATAAACGGGTATGCCTCTCTGACCCACAGAACTCCGAGAACGCCCCACATGAACGCATAAAGAAGATTCGTCCTTCCGCCGATATTCAGAAACGAGCCTGAATAATCCCACGATCTCGTTCCGAGGACGAACTCCTGAAAAACGCTGCAGAAATACTCCGTCGCAGCCCCTATCACGGCGCTTCCGACGAAGATAAAGAAATCCCTCTTTTTATACATCCGGCACAGAACGAACGCCATAACCACCGCGCCGACACCGTATACGGGTATGAAGTATCCGTATACCACGCCGGTGCGCTTTTCGAATCCGCCCGTGACGGACACGACCCAGATCGTCTCTATCACGCTGCCGAGCACCGAGCCGATAAAGAACAGCCACATCATTTTTGTAAGTCCGAGCCCGTATGCAAACGGCTTTTCCTCATCCGACAGCGCTTTTTCCTCGTAAAACGACCGTGAGAGGCGGCGGCGCTGTTCCGCCCTTTCCGCTTTGATCTCCTTTTCGTGTTCGGCGTATCTGCGGAAGGAATCAAATCGGGAAATATACTTTGACTCGGTCATTTCGGGGAATGCGGAAATCATCCGTCGGCAGAAAAAGCTGCCGTCGGCGATCGCCTCGTCGTATTTCTTTTTAAGTTCCGGAACGCTTCCGCAATCGTGCTTTTCGGTAGGATCGGACATTCGTATCTCGGCGCAGAAGCGCTCCGTTCTCCTGCTTATGCGAACGGCGGTAACCACGGAAAGTACAAAATCGAGCGCCATGACCCCGACAAGGACGAAAAGCAGGGTGCGTCCCGCATTCTCCGGCAATGCCGCAAGCGCCGTATGTATCAGCGGGCGGAGCACTTTGACCGCGGCAACCCCGCAAAGCCCGCAGAAAAAAGCGGAAAACAGCGATGTGTATCCGCCGATATTGTATTTACTTTCGGAATAATCTCTCCACCTGTACCCGGAAAGCTTTTCAAGCACAAATCCGCAGACAAGCTCCGACGCTGCGCCCACCACGGCGGAAAGGAGAAAGAGATTGAACATATCCTGCGAGCCGAATGACGAGGCGACGATCATAAAGATCGCAATAATGCCGTAAATCGGGCAGGCAATTCCGCAGAGAAAGCCGCAGTTCACGAATCTTTTTTCCGTAAATGCGGTATACAGAACCTCGGCGCACCAGCCGATAAAGGAAAAAGCGAGAAACTCCCATGCAAGGACGTACATACGTTTCCTCCCGTCAGTCGGATATCTTGTTTCCATTCTATCATACATATGCACTTTTTTCAACATTTTTATTGCGCGAAGCGAAAAACGGTGCTATTATAATATGTAATCAAATCCACGCAGAAAAGGAATCGGTATGAAAAGCCATTTTACACGTCTTTTATGCATTGCCGCAGCAGGTGTGATGTTTGCGTCATGCTCGGTCAGGCGGATAAGCGAGCCCGAGGCAGGTAAAGACAGCTCCGCCGTCACTGAGCCGAAAACCGACATACAAACTGCTGTCGCTCCCGAGATCACACAGCACGCGGAAACCGAAGCCCCCGCCGAGGACGGCGAAAAAGCGCTGCCGATCGGCATATACGATATGACCTACTGCGATTTCGGAGTCCGCGAGGATTACACTTTGCAGAAGGATTTTCAGGATGACGGCGCGCTCGGGCGCGACCTGTGCGTAATGGCGGTATTCCCGTCAAACGAAAATATTCTCTCGGGGCAGTATTTTCTCTACATCTGGCAGGATGCGATAAGCAAAAATCCCGATGCCGCGGGAATGAAGATCGGGTATTTTCTCGAGTACTCCACACCCGAAGGAAAATACGAAAACGTTATCCTTCGTCCGTCGGACATCACGGATAAATTTTGGGATTACCTCGAAATATACATTTACGACGACGTAAACCAGGACGTCAACGCATGGCATTCGCATCTGCTCAACAGTGAGATCACCGACGAAACTCTCGTCACATCGTTCAAGCTGACCGCGGGTGCAAAGATCGCCGAGGTGTCCGATATAAAGCTGACGGCTTTCCTCTACTCATCCGACAGCGATTTCGACAAAAACGGAATGTACAAAGGCAAAAGCAGCTACACGGTAAACATCGCATGGGACAAGTCAAGAGCATCGTAAAAGCACGCGCATTCCGACAACCGCGGAAAATAACATAAAAAGCCGGGGCAAAACACCTCGGCTTTTTATATCGTCACGTCCTTTTCGGATATCGGCACGGCAAGGATTCAGCCGTGCCGCGATCCGCTTCGCATTACGTCTCGGATATACAGATGACATGTATTTCCGTAAGCTCGTCGGAGAGCGCAAAGCGCAGGTGAAATACAGAATCGTCGGAGAGCGCCAGCTGACCGGCGTATCATGTATTCGGTTAAATTCACGCCGACAAAGAAGCGATCAGCCTGTCCTCATCGCCGTCCTTTTCATGTACATATTCGGCAGAACGGTCGTTTTTTATCAGCCGTTTTTTCGAAATACGGTTTCATCCGCGCTTTTCTTTTCTTCGGCTGTCATGTGCTTCCCATCCTTCGCGGTTTACGGAAATATGTTTTTGAATTTACTGCGGCTTCGCGCCTCCTGCGCGGCAGCTCTTCTGGTTTCGTTCGGGAAAAACAACCGGGCAGCCTCATTGGGATACCCGGTCGTTTATATCCGATTTTCAAGCCGTTTTGACGAATGCGCTCACCGGACGGCATTTACC
Source organism: uncultured Eubacteriales bacterium (assembly GCA_900550625.1). Lineage (GTDB taxonomy): Bacteria > Bacillota > Clostridia > Oscillospirales > CAG-272 > UMGS1312. The sequence continues at coordinate 3,957 of URSW01000005.1, read as the reverse complement.
GCAAAGTCCGGATAATCCGCCGCATCGTCAATGCCCGGACCGCTTCAGCTGAAATATCTCTTGAGCAGCCCCTCGAAAGCCTTACCGTGGCGGGCTTCGTCACGTGCCATCTCATGTACGGTATCGTGGATCGCGTCAAGTCCTTCTTCCTTCGCTCTCTTCGCAAGAAGAGTCTTGCCCTCGGTCGCGCCGCGCTCGGCGTCAACGCGCATTTCGAGATTCTTCTTCGTGCTGTCGGTCACGACCTCGCCGAGGAGCTCCGCAAACTTTGCGGCATGCTCAGCCTCTTCGAGAGCCGCCTTTTCCCAATAAAGTCCGATTTCGGGATATCCCTCGCGGTGAGCAACGCGGCTCATTGCGAGATACATGCCGACCTCGGTGCACTCGCCTTCGAAATTCGCGCGCAAATCCTTCAGAATATCCTCGGGAACGCCCTTCGCAACACCGACAACGTGCTCGGCTGCCCATACTCCGTCATCCTTCTGTGCAATGAATTTATCGGCGGGAGCCTTGCATATAGGACATACTTCGGGAGCGCTGTCTCCCTCATGAACGTAACCGCAAACAGAACATACAAATTTCATTTTCAAACACCTTTCCTGTCTTTATAAATTTATTTCGATTCCGCGCCCGCGCACGCAGGGCAAATCGTTTTTACCGTAACCTCATATCCGAGGACAAGGGAGCCCGTCGGGATATCCGATTTCTTCAGGTCCACTCCGACCGAGCCGATATCAAAAAGCTTTTTACACTTCATACAGAGCAGATGGTCGTGAGGACTGACATCCCCGTCGTATCTGTCCGGATGCTCGGGCACCGTGATCCTTCTGACCTCTCCCGCATCCGTCATAAGCGAAAGATTGCGGTACACGGTCCCCACGGCGATCGAGGGCATATTCTTCTTTACATTCATGTATATCTCCTCCGCCGTCGGGTGGGATTTGGTCGAGAGAAGATAATCATGAATTATTCTTCGTTGCCTGGTCATCTTATGTGTCCCTTTTTAATATTAAGAATGATTATCATTCTTGAGATTATTATATCATATTTTTCGCTTTTGTCAATAGGAAATTCGAAATTATTTCGTTTTTTTCAAAACTGCCGCCCATCCGCAGACGGCGTATCTGTTTAGGCAGGCGCGCGGATAAAAGTATTCATCGATAATTCACAAAATTGTAATTGTGCATGAGCGTTTTTAATGGTAAAATATACTATGATTATCATTCGGTTGATGATTTTAATATACTATATATAAAAGGAGTCCCCCATGAGCGAAATCACATCCAACACCGGCAGGCAGTCACACGCTAAAATTTCCGCCGTAATCTCGGAGGTCGAAAAGGTTGTCGTAGGAAAGCGTCATGAACTCGAGCTTCTTCTTTCGGCAATGCTTTCGGGCGGACACATTCTCATAGAGGATGTCCCCGGAGTGGGAAAAACGACCCTCGCATCCGCTCTCGCACGTTCTGCCGGACTTGATTTCAAGCGCGCACAGTTTACTCCCGACGTCATGGCATCCGACATAACCGGATTCAATATGTACAACCGCAGTGCCGAGCGTTTCGAATTCCGAGAGGGTCTCGTTATGACCAACATTCTTCTCGCGGACGAGATCAACCGCGCCTCACCTAAAACACAGTCGAGCCTTCTCGAGGCGATGGAGGAGAACAGCGTGACCGTTGACGGAATAACGTACCGTCTCCCCGACCCTTTCTTCGTCATTGCGACACAGAACCCCACGGGATATGTCGGAACGTATCCCCTGCCCGAAGCACAGCTTGACCGTTTTTCGGTCAGGATGTCGATGGGATATCCCAACGAGGAAGAAGAGCTTGCGATCCTCGCGGGAAGAAGGACGCAGAACCCGCTCAGCACGATCTCCGCGGCATGCAGTGCAGATGATGTTGCGCAGATGATAAAGGACTGCGCCGCCGTGAAGATCGATCCCGAGATCACAAAATACATAGTATCTCTCGTTCGTGCGACGAGAAGCAGCGAAAAGATCAGCCTCGGAGCAAGTCCCCGTGCGTCTCTCGCGCTCATGAAGGTAACTCAGGCATATGCCTTCGTTCTCGGACGCGACTACGTCATTCCCGAGGACGTATCTGCCGTATATCTTCCTGTCATCGCGCACAGGATCTCCCTTTCAAAGGAAGCACGCATGAACTCCGAAAAGACCGACGACATCCTCCGCGACATTCTCCGCAGCACGGATGTTCCCTTCAAGGGACAGAGATAAACGCCTGCATGCCGAATACGTCAGCCGTGCATATCCGACCGTCGGCGACCGCCGGCGCTGTCCGGAAAAAGTAAATCCCCGAAGGGTAATAATAATATGGAAAAGAAAACTTGGATAACCGGAAGGTTCGTATTCTACATATTTCTTCTGGTGCTTGCCCTCGTATTCACTCAGGCCTTGCGCTCGTCCGCGTCTGCGGTGCTCTTCATATTCCTTCTGATACTTCCGATAATATCGTTCATTATCACGCTTATCGGAAAAAGCGCGGTCAAGGTCTATGTGGATTCCGACAACACACGGGTCGAAAAGGACACGGACGTGTCCTACGAGATACGGATAATCAACGATTCCTTCATCCCTTATCCTTTCGTCGAAGCCCACATAATCGTGCCTTCCGAAAGCGGAGTGCGATGTGTTGAGCAGCGCATGATGATACCGCTCGTCCCGTTTGGTGTCAGAACCGTAAAGCACAGCGTCCGCTTCCACTACCGCGGAGAATACGAGATTGGCGTGCTCGACATGAGGATAAAGGACCCACTCGGGCTTTTCTCCGTCAGCCTTGAGCAGAGCGTATGCAGGACTGTTATCGTTTACCCGCGCATGATGAACCTCTCCTCACCGATCGAAAACTCGACCACGGAGCTGCCGACCGACCTCACCCGGCGCGCCATATCCTCGGAAAGAAGCGAGCAGGCGAACATCCGCGCATACGTCGGCGGAGACTCACTCAAGGATATCCATTGGAAGCTTTCATCGAAGATGGAAGAGCTTCTCGTGCGCGATTACAACACGAACGATACGCGCAATACTTTCATAATCGCCGATCTCAACGCACTTGACACGGGAGCGGCGAAGGAGCAGTCCGCCGCGAAGCCGAAGGTCGAAAAGTCCGGCGCAAAAAAGAAAAAGCGTTCGAAGAAAAAGGCACGAAAGGTCGCAGTATTACCTGCCGCCGTTATTTCAGAAGACGCAAAAAAGCTTCTTACGGAATCCGCGGAAAAGAGCTTTTCGTCAGAGAGAAAAGAATTTGCCAAGGAGATCGCCGAATCGGCGGCAAACGCTGTCGATCTGAAGCTTGCGCCGAAAAAGAGGCTTTACCCGGAGATTCGTCCCGAGCTTGCGGATGAGATTTCGGAGCTGAACTGCGACCGCGTGGTCGAGCTTGCGATAGCCGCCGCACTGCGCGAGCTTCGTTCGGGAAGCAGCGTTACGCTGCTTTACAACGATATGCGCGAAAAATCGGGGGTTGTGTCGAGATCGTACCCCGACACGCAGTCCTTCGCCGCGGAATGTCTTGACTTTGCCTGTGCGCCCGTATCGTTCGGCGGACGCGGACTCGCTCCGCTCTTCTCCGCCGTCGAGGGCACGCAGAATCTCAACGTCCGCATAATCACGTCGAATCTTTCCCCGAAGGCAGTTTCCGAATATTCCGCATTTTCCGCCGCCTGCGGCGGCGGAGGCTCCGACACCAATGTGGAGCTTTACTTCGTCGATGACACATACGCCTACACCGATCCGACTGAGCGCGGTGTATATGTTTCCGCGATGTGCAGCGAGCTTGCCGCATCCGCGGTAAAGGTATCGGTATTTGAGGAAAGCGCAATGCAGGACGGAACTGTTTCGTTCGTCCGTGGGGAGGTGTGAGCATGGGCAAGCGCAAAATGTATAGGAAGGCTCCGATAATCTGCGACGGGCGCGACGGAATGAGCTTTGTGCTC
>URSW01000004.1 GCA_900550625.1 uncultured Eubacteriales bacterium | reverse complement strand
CCGCCGACGATTCCGAGATCGTGTCTCAGATCGCCGACATCGGCGAGCTTGTCTCAAAGGAAGGCAAACGCAGAAAAAACAAAGATTCAAGGTCGCTTGCGTCCTACCTTATCTCCTTCCTTCCGGGATTTCTCTGTGCCGGAGTGCTCATGTTCTCGATAATGAGCAATTCGGCTCTTGGGATCCGCTCCGGAGGTGCGTACAGGATACACTTTTTCGTGCTTTGCGCGATCATGGCGGTTTCGATAGTCGCAGGATCGATAAAGATCAAATCCTCTCGCGTGAAATGTGCGATAGGTTGGGTCTGGTGGGCGATATGCCCCGCCGCTGCGATGCTTCTTTCCGAATGGATGATACGGAATCCGTTCAACGGAAAGATGACGTGGAAGGTAATACTTCTGAATATGGTGATCTACTATATTGCGGCGGCATTCTTCCTCTTCCTTACAAGGCGCGCTTTTTGGTCTACAGTTTTGGCGACGGTGTTTCCCGCGCTCATCGGAATCGCAAACTACTATGTCGTTTCGTTCCGCGGAACGGTGCTGTTCCCGTGGGATCTCGGCTCGATCGGCACGGCGATCTCCGTCGCGGATAACTATAAGTTTGAATTTCCTTACAAAATGGCGATCCTTATCTCCGCATTTATCCTTATGTATCAGGTCGCCTGCAAATGCGGAGTGAAAATCTTTGCAAAGAAGATATGGCTCCGCGTTCTGCTCACCGTGATGTCGCTTTCGATGGGCGTGGGATATGCATTCTACGCGCAGTCGGACGATATCGTTTTGCGTTTCAGACTGTATCCGTATATGTTCACCCCGAATTCCGTTTATTCGAGGGACGGCATGATGGTCAGCCTGCTGTTTTCACTCCAATATCTCGCCGTGGATAAGCCCGATGGATACGACGCCGATCTTGTGAACGGTATTGCCGATGAGTATGCCGACGACGGCGGAGACGGCGCGTCGTCGGAAGAGAAAACCAAGCCGAACATAATCGTCATCATGAATGAAGCGTACTCCGATCTCTCGGTGCTGAGAGATTTCGAGACTAACGTGAATCCGATGCCGTTTACCTCAAAGCTTACGGAGAACACGGTAAAGGGTGATCTCTATGTTTCGGTCGTAGGCGGAAACACCGCAAATTCGGAATTCGAATTCCTCACCGGATCGTCGATGGCATTTCTTCCCGCGGGCTCCATTCCGTATCAGCAGTTTATAAAGAGCGAAATGCCGAGCTTTGTTTCGCATCTCAATGATCTCGGATATTCCTCTTCCGCGATGCATCCCTACTATGCGAGCGGCTGGGACAGAAACAAGGTGTACTCATATTTCGGATTTGACAAAATGTTTTTCAAGAACGATTTTGACAATCCCGAGACGATCAGACAGTATATCAGCGATTCCGCCACATACGATAAGATAATCGAGCTTTATGAAAATAAGGATGACGGCCCGATGTTCGTTTTCGATGTGACGATGCAGAATCACAGCGGATACAAGGGCGAAGTGCAGAACAACTTTGCACCGCTTGTCACGGTAACCGACGGCAAAGTCTCGACGGGGCTTTCGGAATACCTTTCGCTCGTGAGAATTTCAGATCTTGCGTTCAGCGATCTTGTGGAGTATTTCAAAGAGGCGGATGAGCCTACCGTGATCCTGATGTTCGGAGATCATCAGCCGGGCGACGCCGTGGTGCGCTCGCTTTATACATCGGTCGGACAGACGTACCCGCCGGAATCTTTCGAGGATCAGTACAAGCGTTATATCGTTCCGTTCTTCCTTTGGGCGAATTTCGATATCGAGGAAAAAGACGACGTGACGATAAGCGCAAACTATCTTTCGACTCTCCTGTGCGAGGTCGCGGGGATAGAGCTTACCCCTCAGATGAAATACCTTTCCGAGCTTTACGAAAAGTATCCGGTGCTTAACGCGAACGGGTACATCGACTCGGACGGCAATCTCTTCTCTGCGGATAAGATAAACGAAAACAATGATCTCACCGAGTATTCATGCATTCAGTATAACCTTCTGTTCGACAGGAAAGAACGTGTCGAAGCACTTTTCAAATAAAGCCGGGATTCTGTCACGGTAAAAAGGAGGGCGCTTTCGCATGCCGAGGGCGCGGATCACGGAAATGTTAAGAAAAGTTTTTTGTACTCTTTTCGCGGCGGCGATGCTTGTGTCTGCGGTCTCGTGCTCATCCGGAGGGAATGTCGGCGGAGCGGATTCCGCCTATATAGGGACTGATATTTTCACGGAGACACGGACGGAGACACAGAACGAAACGGAAGAAGAAACTTTATTTTTTACGGAGGAAAAAATGGACGGAAAGAATGTTTACAGAGTTGCGCGATTTGCAAAGAAAGCGGATATCGATTGGAAGAAGGTATCCGCCGCTCCGATAGACAAGTACAAATGGGTGGAATGCCGCGAGTATAAGGCGTATGCACAGCTTGCGTTTGCCGAGGACTTCGGTTTTGTGTGCCGCATGACCTGCGAGGAAACCAACCCCGTTGCCACATTTACAAAGATGGATGACGCGGTGTGCCTTGATTCCTGCATGGAGTTCTTCGTGATATTCGACGGTGACAAGTACCTCAACCTCGAGGCGAATTCAATCGGAACGAAGTGCATGGGCCTCGGCGCGCGGCGTGAAAACCGCAAGCCCGTAAAGCGCGTGCTTCCCGAAGGCTTCCCCGCGATTCCCGAGGTCGGCGAGAACGAGTGGACGCTTACCTATGAGCTTTCGATGGAGGACATAAAGAAGTTTTATCCCGACGTAGATTTCGCCACGTTTGCATCCGGGTACGAGTTCAGCGGAAACTTTTACAAGACCGGCGGCAAGGATATCACCGGAAACGAGCATTACGGCATGTGGAACGAGGTCATGACGGAAAAACCCGACTTCCATCAGCCGCCGTACTTCGGTACGTTTATAATGGAATAATCCGCGCAGCTTTTCGGATAAATAAACGGCTGACGCCCGTGAGTGAATCATCGGTGTCAGCCGTATTGTTTTGTCCCGCGATGCGGGCGTTCGGCGAAATTTCGCCGACCTCCTTCATTCGTCCCAGAATCGCTGCGCTATCTCGGCGAGGGTGAACGGGTCTGATGTGAACTTTATATGGTGCCAATATTTCGGGAACAGCCGCTGTATGTTCGGATCGGCGTACCTTTCGTCGATCAGTACAACGATCCCGCGATCGCTTTCCGAACGTATTACACGTCCCGCTGCCTGCATGACATTGTTAAAGCCCGGATATGTGTATGCGTACTCCATTCCGTTTTCCCTTGTCGAATCGTAGTATTCTCGCAGGATGTTTTGCTCGGACGTTATGCTGCCCATGCCGTTCCCGATTATGACCGCACCGATCAGTGCGTCTCCGGCAAGGTCGATTCCCTCGGAAAACATTCCGCCGAGCACGCAGAAGCCGACGGTGGTCTTTTCGTTTTCATGCTCAAACTCGGACAGAAAGGCTTTTCTCTCGGCACGCTTCATCCCCTGAGTTTGGCACACGGTTTTGATCTCGTCCCCCGTCATGCGGGAGAAAATCCCGTGTACCTGCTTCAGATATGCATATGAGGGAAAATATACGATATAGTTTCCGTGCTTCGCTTCAACGGTCGACAGGATTATCTCGGCGACCTCGGGCGCGCTTTCCCTGCGCTGCGCGAGGGTGGTCTTTACGGAATCCACGCAGACGAGACAAAGATTGTCCGGATCGTAAGGCGAATCAAGCGTGAGAACGTGCGCGCCGCTGCATCCGCAAACGTCCGCAAAGTAATCCTCGGGCGAGAGCGTGGCGGAAAAAAGGATCGATGAGCGCGCGCAGTTCATTGCGCGGTCGAGCAGCTCCGACGGATCAAGGCAGATGATTTTGACCGAAAGCTCGTCTCCGCTTTTTTCGGCGAAAAAGGTGTAGTGCTCATCGAAAAGACCGCACGCGGAGATGAATTTGCGTACCGAGGCGGCGGCGTTTTCTGCGGCGCGCGAAATAACGGCGCGGTCGCGCATTACGGCGGACAGCACCTTTGAAAGCACCGTGACCGCCGCCGTAAGCTCCGGCGGAACGGCGGTGCTTCGGTAAAAGCCGTATTTCATATCGCCGTCAAGCTGAGATTCCGCGTCGGCGTATCCGCCGATCGTGTCAAACGCATTCACAAGCGCGTGTATCGCGCTTTTCAGAGCGCCGTCGGGAGGAAGAACCCCCTCGGAAATAAGATCGGTGAGAGTGTCCGCAACGCTTCGGTCGAGCGAGGAGGAGTATGTGTCTCTTCCGCGCTTCGGGAGGTTGTGTGCCTCGTCGATAAGAAAGACGTAGTTTTCCCTTACATCCTCAAAGTATCTGCGGAAGCGGACGGAAAAGTCGAAGGCGTAATTGTAATCGCATATTATGATATCGCAGTATTCGCTCAGGTCGAGAGAAAGCTCGTAGGGACATACCATATAGTCGGCGGCGCACTCTTCGATGAGCTCGGGCGAAAATATGTGCGCTTTTCCGAGAAGCTCGAGCAGAGCGGCATCGCGCCTTGCTTCGTATGATGCCGCGCCGACGGATGAAATGAGATTGCATCCGAGGCGGCACCGCTGGGACGAAAATCCCATTTCGCCGCGGAAGGGGCAGACCTTTTCCTTTGCGCCGACGGTTATGCAGCGAAGCTCCGGAATGTACGCGGACAGCGTTTCGGCAGCCGTCCGGAACGCGCGTCCGGTGACGTTCTTCGCACAGAGGCAGAATATACGGTCGCAATATCCGCTGCCGACAGCACGCACTGCGGGATAAAGCGCGGACATGGTTTTACCGATTCCCGTCGGAGCCGATACCATAAGCCTTGTCCCCGACTTTATTGCACGGTATGCATCGTTTATGAAATCGCGCTGACCGGAACGTATGTCGCAAAACGGAAACGGCGCGTTCGCAAAATCCGGGAGATTTTTCGCATGCGCGGCGATGATTTCGGCAAACGGGAACGCTCTCGCAAGGAGCGCGTCGAAAGCTCCCGAGAGAAAATCCGCGTCGGCATCGGCGGTAAAATGCTTTTCTTCCCCCTTCGGTGAGATGAGTGTGAGAATAAGACGGACGGACTTTTTGCCGTGCTCGCGGCAAAACAGATGACCGAATATGCAAATCTCGGCGAGAAGCGCCGCATCGGTGAGAGCGCTTTTCTTTCCCTCGCGCACGATCTCCACGGCATCGGGATATACAAAATCCGCGGTATCCGCAACCGCAAGCACCGTGCCTTTTCGCTCGGCAGCTGACGCATATTTTACGCCGGGTGCGGCGCCTGCGGGACGGTGCTCGAGCTCTCGGAGTACGATGCGTTCCGATACGTTCCGCCTCTTTCTCGCAAAGGAGGCAAGCTGTGCGGCACTTACGGTCACTGCGCCGATGCCTTCGGAATATTTGAATTTCAAGCTGCTACCTCCTTATTCGGGCGTTATCGATTGACAAAATGTATATGATTTAGTATAATAATTATATCGGCATGAAGCTTTGCCGATCGATGCCGACAGATTCGGCAAATGCAGAAAAACGGGATTCATCCTGCCAAAGCGCATCGGCGCGGTGTGCGCGGTTCTGCATGAGTTAAAAGCCTACGGAGATTTCAAATGATACTTGACGAAAAGAAAACAACGGTCGCCTATCGCTGCCCCGGATGCGGAGCAATGGTCAGAAGCATGATCGGCGCATTCACTCTCAGCGCCGATATGATGCGGCTGAAATGCCCGTGCGGCGAGAGCGACATAACCATAGTGTATACCCCGGATAAAAAGCTGCGGCTTAATGTCCCGTGCTTCTTCTGTCCGAAGCCGCACAACTTTCTCGTGAGCCGGAATATGTTTTTCGGACGGGAGCTTTTTACGCTGCCGTGCGCGTATTCCGGACTTGACATCTGCTATATAGGCGATGAAAAAGCGGTGCTCAAGGCGGCGGAGGAAGGCGAGAAGGAGCTTGCCGAGCTTCTCGGCGAGAGTACGTTCGATCAGCTTTCTTCACACCGCGGCGGAGATTTCATGACCGATCCGCAGATTCGCGAGATCGTGAAATTCGTTATTCAGGATCTTTCCGACGAGGGCGAGATCTCCTGCAACTGCGAGGACGGTGAGGGCGACTACGAAGCGGAAATACACGATGAGGAAATAACCGTCAGATGCAAAAAATGCGGTGCGTCCGCGCACATTCCCGCGAATAGCTTTACCGCCGCGAACGACTTCCTCAACGCGGAGCATCTCGACCTTCACTGATTCACAAAGCATTACCCTTTGCATAACATAATATCAGAGCGAAGGAAACGCTCTGAAGTGAGGGGCGAAGCCGTGCGGTCCGTATCTGCGTTGTGAATATGCGCCGTGCAGCCGGAGCCGTCGGTTAATGCCTTGATAAATAATTATGAAAGGGAAGGGTTCGCTCTCCGAGCGAACCGCGGATAATAAAATATGAACTGCCTTTGCGATCTTTTTGATAACGAGTGCCTTTGGATTATAGTTATCGCCGTACTCCTCATCAGTTTCAGCAATTGCGGAAACGGCTGCGGCTGCCGCGGATAAATAAACAAAATCTCCCGGACTTTCGAGTCCGGGTTTTTTTGATTCCCGATCCGAAACAATTATACAATAAAGCAGGGCAAAAAGCAATAAGCTTTTTGCCCTGCCGCAATATCGGAATTCTATCAGAGACCGTACTTTGCGATCTTTTCGCGCAGGAAGTCCGCTGCCATTCTGACATCCGCTTCGGGATTTTCGCCGACCTCGCGCTCAATGGTGAGGAAGCCGTCGAATCCGGTCTTTTTCAGCTCGGGGAGGTAGGTGTCAAAGTTTACGCCGCCCTGTCCGAGGGGCAGCTCGATGAACGCCTGACCCATTGCGAGCAGCTCGTCGTGACCCTTTGCAACGTCTCCGATGGTGACCTTGATGTCCTTGTCAAGGCTTCCGTCGAGCTTGATACCGTCCTTTGCGTGGGTGTGAACGATATACTTTCCGAGCTCATGAACGGCGGTTTCCGGACGGTCTCCGGCAACCATAACGAGGTTTGCGGGGTCAAAGTTTACGCGAACACCGTTTGCGCCGAGGCTGTCAAGGAATCCGCAGAGGATCTTCGCGGTCTCGGGACCGGTCTCGACTGCGAATGCGGAACCGATGGAATCGGCATAAAGAGCAAGCTCACGGCATGCCTTGCGCATGACTTCCTTCTTCTCGCACTCTTCGGCGGGAACGGTGCCGATGTGAGTGGTAACAACGTCGCACTCAAGCTTCTTTGCAAGATCGAGCACTCTCTTTGAACGCTCAACGTATATGTGATTGTTTTCCGCATCCGCAAATCCGGTTCCGAAATCGCCGCAGATCGCGGAGAAAACGAGACCGTTCGACTTTACGATGTCGAGGGCTTCCTTGAGATGCTCATCGCTCGACTTCTCGACATCGAGATAGCTTCCGAAGGTGGCGTATGCCTGAATTCCGGCTGCTCCGATGGAAGCAGCGACCTCAACTCCTTCGCGGAAGGGGCGGCGGAAGGATTCAACTATTACTCCGATTTTCATTTCAATTACCTCACATTTATGTGATATAGTTTCAAACGAATATATTTTACCTTGTTGCACGCGATATGTCAAGCCGTTTTCGGATAAAAATTCGCGCCTGCGTCGCGAGGCAGGGAAAAACTCAGCGGCTCAGCTTTTGCAGTCGCACATCGCGTCCGGAAAAGACAAGAGGACGGTATTCGCCGAGCAGGCGGCTCGTTATGCGGTCCGCGTATCTCTGACGAAGCTCCTCATGGGTGAGATTTGTGTTTATTACGGTGGGCTTTCTCGAATTGATCCGCGAATTCACGATGTCATAAAGCCACGCCACCGTGTACTGCGTTACGGTTTCCGTGCCGAGATCGTCGATTATCAGCAGATCGGAATCGTAGAAAGCGCTTTCGGTGCCGTCCCCTTGTGTTCCGCTGCCGAAACGCTGCTTTTCAAATACGGACATGATCTCCTGCGCGGTTCGGTAGAGAACGTCAAAGCCCCGCTCGATCACAACAACTGCGACCGAAGTCGAAAGGTGGGTTTTCCCGAGACCCGTGGGACCGATCAGAAGAAAATTGTCGGTCGTATCCTTTGAAAAATTTTCGGCAAACGATCGAAGGACAGAGGCGTTGCGGCGCACCGTGAGAAGATCCTTTCCCGAGTAGTATTCTTCGGAAAAGGTATCAAAGCTCTGCGTATCCGCAAGCCTTCCGAGACCGGAATTCTTGAGCCCCGCGAGGATGATCTCCTTTCTCAGGCAGGTGCACATTTTCAGCCCCTCATACCCGGAGTCGGAGCATTTTTCGCACCTGTATCTGCGGTCCGCAAAATCCCGCGGATATCCCGCTTTTTCGAGAAGATCGCAGCGTTCTCCGCGCAGCTTTTCGGTCTCGCGGCGAACTTCGGCTACTGCTGAAGCGGTGTCGCCGCCTTTCATCGCGGCATCGAGTATCCGCAGCCCGACGGATGACAGGGCGTGCGTAATATCGCCGAATCCCGGGATCTTTTCACTAAGCTCGGCGAGCCGTGCATCGTATTCGCGTTCGTCCGCGGCACGCCTGAGATCGAATTCCTCTATTACGTTTCTTACGGTCTCGCTTCGTGTCATAAAGCCTGTCCTTTCATATCTTCATCGGGGGATTTCACTTGCCGTCGCCGCTGGAATCAGATTCGGCGTCTCCGTAGGAACGGCGCAGAGCAGCCTCAAAGAAATCGTCGGTCGCAAATGAGGATTCCGCAGGGCTTTCCTGCTGCTTTTTGCCCTTCGGCTTTGCGCTTTTCTTATATTTCTCTTCGGATTTCTTGATTTCGTCAAGTGTAGAAAATCCGGAATTGATCCAACTTTCAAGAACGGAATTTGCATACGGCATGGACGCTTCGCCTGTGGCGTTGACCGTCACCTCGTAGGCGTGCTCGACGATATCAAACGGAAGAGCGGACTTCGTCCATGCTTCGACAAATGCCTTCTCCTTCGGAGTGAGCGTGCGCTTGCCGATCCCGAAAAGCTTTCGCACCCGTGCTTCGAGCGCACCGCTTTTCTCGTGGAGATCGAGATATTCGATAAGCCCCTGAAAATCGGTGATCCCGCGGTCGTACAGCGATATCGCCTCCGTTTCAAGAGCGCGGACGGAACGCTTTCCGTCGGCTGCAAGATGCGAACAAAGCATGGCGACATAATCGGTGGATACGCCGAGGTAATCCACGATTCCGATGACCTTTTCGGATTCGGACATGTTGAATATCCTGCCGAACGATTGCTGACAGTATTCGATCAGCTTGCGCGAATCGGGAACATCAAGCGCCGAGGCAAGCTCGTCTGCGGTATAGGTCGGAAGGGAATTGTCACGGAGATGACGTTTGACGGATGCACTTTTTGCAGATGACGAAGATGCTTCGGAATCCGATTCCGCGTTCTTCTTTTTGTATGCGGGAAGCTTTTCGCCTTCGTCAAGCTCGACGGAGATTATCTTGTTCCGCTTCCAAAACGAGATCGATTGCTCAAGCTCGTCCTTGCCGATCCCTAAAGCTTCGGTGCGCTCTGCGGCAGGCACTGCGGGATCGGCGGCGAGGGAAAGGAGAACGAGAAGATCTTCACGGGATGCCTGTGCTGCGCTTTTGTCGAGTACTTTTTTCGGAATGACCGCAACCCCGTCGTCATATCTGAAGCTTATCTTCATGCGATGCTCCTTTCCTTCGTTTTAGACAAGTGAATAATTAAAGATTGTCGATGACATACTGTGCGAACTGTTCGCAGGTCGTGCCGGTGTCGCGTCCGGTGATAACGTACTTCTTATCCTCAAACATGCAGAAGTCGAGCGCACGCTCAAGCTTTGCAGCCTCCTCGGTCGCACCGATGTGCGAGAGAAGAAGAACGGTTGCACGGAGCATGGAGCAGGGATCTGCGTAAATGCCGCGTCCTTCCTTCATCATGCGGGGTGCGGAGCCGTGGATCGCTTCGAACATCGCATAGCGCTTACCGATGTTCGCGCTTCCCGCAGTGCCTACGCCGCCCTGGAATTCGGCAGCCTCATCGGTGATGATATCGCCGTAGAGATTGGGAAGAATGAATACCTTGAAGTCCTTGCGGCGCTTTTCGTCAACAAGCTTAGCTGTCATTATGTCGATGAACCACTCGTCGGTCTGGATTTCCGGATATTCCTTTGCGATGTCCTCGCAGATGCGGAGGAATTTTCCGTCGGTGGTCTTGATTATGTTAGCCTTGGTTACGATCGAAACGCGGTTCTTGTTGTTTTTGCGCGCAAAATCAAACGCAAGACGCGCGATGCGGTTTGTGCCCTCGGTCGTCGTTACACAGAAATCCATTGCGAGATCGTCGGTGACGTTGACGCCGTGGCTTCCGACTGCATAGCTTCCCTCGGTGTTCTCGCGGAAGAAGGTCCAGTCTATTCCCTGATCGGGCACCTTAACGGGGCGGACGTTTGCAAAGAGGTCCAACTCTTTTCTCATAGCCACGTTTGCGCTTTCGATATTGGGCCACGGATCACCGGCGCGGGGCGTGGTGGTCGGTCCCTTGAGGATTACATGGCAGGATTTGAGCTCCGCGAGCACATCGTCGGGGATCGCTTTTCCTACCGCGGCGCGGTTTTCTATGGTAAGTCCGTCGATCACCTTGAACTCGACCTTTCCCGCTGCAACACGGTCGGCGAGAAGCTTCTCGAGAACGGTCTGCGACGCTTTTGTTATGATCGGACCGATTCCGTCGCCGCCGCATATGCCGATCACAATCTTGTCAAGCTTATCGTAATCCACAAAGTCGGCTGCCGCGTTGATTCTTTCAACGCGCTCGAGCTGACCTTCGAGAAGGTGAGCGAATTTTTCGCAGGCTTCTTTGATCTGAGCATCATATTTTGACATTTTCGTGTCTCCTTATATGTAGGTATTTTTGAACATTTTTAAGACTTCCGATTATAGACAACAGCCGTAAATTGCGTCAGATGCGCAAAAGCAGCGAATTCTCCTTGAAAATAAGACATCGGAAGCTTTTAAACACGGTTTATGAACAGCGAGTTTTCTACAGCTTGTAGAAAACCCTGTAGAAATGTTAGGCGAAAGCAGAATAAGATGATTGCATAAAAAGGGTTTTCTACAGCTTTTGCCTAAAATATCCCGGCAGTCTCGGCGGCTTCTTCGGATGCATAAGCGTTCAGCGACTCGTCGGCGCGCTTTCCCGCCTTGTATTCATAGTATCCCTGAGCGGCGACCATCGCGGCGTTGTCGCCGCAAAGTCCGATCTCGGGTACAAAAAACGACGCGCCGAGCGAAGCACAGAGCTTTTCGAGACGTTTCCTCAGATGGGAATTGGCGGCTACTCCGCCCGCAAGGACGATTTTATCCGACGGATATTCCGCAAGTGCCGCGCTTACTTTTTCGGCAATCGCCTCGGTGACTGTATCGGTAAACGAGGCGGCGATTCGTACTCTCTCTTCCTCGGGCAGCGGTCCGTCTCCGATTCCGAGACGCTGACGGAGATTGTGCACATGATTTATCACTGCGGTTTTCAGTCCGCTGAACGAAAAATCAAATGTGTCGCCGCGCAGCGCCGGGGAGGGGAATTTTATCCGCTCGATGTCTCCCGCTTTCGCGGCAAGCTCGTCCATTTCGCGTCCGCACGGATAAGAAAGACCGATAACACGTCCTACCTTGTCGAATGCTTCTCCGGCGGCATCGTCACGGCTTGTGCCGATCTCCTCAAAGGAGGAATACCCGGTGACGCTGTAAATTGAGGTGTGGCTTCCGGATGCCACGACGGCGGTGAACGGCGGCTCAAGCTCCGGATAAGGAAAATACGCGGCGGCAACGTGAGCTTTGATGTGATTTACGGGGACGAGCGGAACTCCGAGGGAGAACGCAAGCGCTTTCGCGTAGCTTACACCGACAAGAAGCGATCCGATAAGTCCGGGAGTGCAGGTCACAGCCACGGCGTCAATTTCGGACAGGGAAATTCCGCTGTCCTTCACAGCGGAAGTGACAACGGGGCAGATTGCCTCCGCATGGGCGCGGCTGGCAATTTCGGGAACGACACCGCCGTACCTTGCATGGGTCTCGATCTGCGAATCTATTGCGCAGGAGAGGAGACGCCGCTCTCCGTCCGACATTTCCGCGACGGCACATGAGGTCTCGTCACATGAGCTTTCAATTCCCAGAATCAGCATATGATGTTGCCTTTCATTAATATAATGGATTTATCCGAGCATTGCGGAATCGGCTGAGAGGCGCATCAGTATCGCGTCCTCGGTCGGCTTTCTGTAGTATCTTTTTCTGCGTCCGAATTCCGTAAAGCCTTCCGACAAATACAGTTTCCGTGCCGCATGGTTTGATTCCCTTACTTCGAGGAATATGTCCTGCGCTCCGCTTCGGACGGCTTCGGTGAGCATGGCGTGCATAAGAGCGCGTCCAACACCGCATCTCCGGAAAGAATCATCAACCGCGACCGAAAGAATCTCGGCATCCTCGAACAGAACGCTTATTAACGCATATCCGATGAGTACTCCGCCTTCTCCGTGTGCGGAGAAAAATCTGCATACGGGATTTTCGAGCGCTTCCGCAAAGCTCCTTCTGCTCCACGGATCGGAGAAGGATGCATTTTCTATCGTGCAGATTCCGTCAAGCTCTTCCGGCACGGTCGGTGAAACTGTGATCTTCATTTTTCACCGAACATCGCCCGAAGAGATTTTTCGATGTCCGCGAGACAGCGCACATAGTCGTCGACCGTTCCGCCGAACGGGTCGGCGATATCCTCGGGCATAGCGGAGATCTTCTCAGCCTGTCCGGGAAATGCGCAGATCAGAGCCATCGCATGGCGGGAGGAAATTCCTATGACCTGCGATGCCGTCGCGATCATCTCGGGCGTTACCGTGCGCGAGACGTGATCTGTATAGTTGTTTTCGACAGTGCAGGGAACTCCGCGCCGCCGCAGTGCCTCCTTCGCATTTTCCGAGATCGGAGAGCCGTCGGCGCAAAGTCCTGCCGAAACCGCGAATGCGTTTCTTTCGGGAAACAGGAAATTGAACATCGCCGCCGCCATCGGACTGCGGCATGTGTTTCCCGTGCATACAAACAGAAGTATATCCGGAACTTCCGGAGTGAAGATCTTTTTTTCTTCGAGGGCAATACTTTCTTCAGCCATTTTTGAAGGTCCTTTGTATCAATATCCGAATTTTCCGGAAAGGCTGTCGTCGTCGACGACCCATCCGCTTATCTCGTAAACGGAATATTCGTTTGCGTTTTCGCGTATGATAACCTTTTCGATTCCGGCGTTTATCACCATTTTTTTGCACATCATGCAGGAACAGACGCCGCCGATCACCTTTCCGTCGGCGGGATCGGTGCATGCCATATAAAGCGTCGAGCCGATCATGTTTTCGCGTGCGGCTGCGATGATCGCGTTTGCTTCGGCGTGGACGCTGCGGCACATCTCGTACCGTTCGCCGCGCGGAATTCCGAGATGCTCTCTGAGGCAGAAGCGCAGATCGCTGCAATTTTCGCGTCCGCGCGGCGCGCCGTTGTATCCCGTGGAAACAATGGAGTCGTTTTTGACGATTATGGCGCCGAATCTTTTTCTCAGGCAGGTCGAACGCTCGGACACCGTCTGCGCGATATCAAGATAGTAGTTGATTTTCGATACTCGTTCCATTCCGTCACCTCGCCTTGCAACGCAAAGCTGCCTTTCTCCGGCGGCGCATCGCAACGCCGCAGTCGGATTTATAAAATAATATATCAGACTATATTATATAACGCTTTCGGGAATAAATCAAGAGAAAAACGCACGTCACGACGGATTTTGCGTAAATTCCCGCGGCGGACAGGGCGCGCTGAGCCGGCTGTATCCGGTCGGAAAAGCGGTGCAAAAAAATATTTACAAAATTCGACCGCGGTACTTGACAAACGGAAAAAATTGTGATATTCTGAAAAAAGAAATGCAGTGATCGGAAAGAAGTACTGCGCAGTTCCTTTCAGAGAGCCGCCGGACGGTGCAAGGCGGTAAGGCAGAGCGCACGAAATACATTCCGGGAGCAGCGCACCGAAGCGAAAGCGTAGGCTGCGACGTGTGCACACGTTACAGTGCAGGGGCATAAGTCGGCTTGTCCGTCCGTGCCTGATGAGTCCGTATTCCGTAAGGATGCGGGAAACTGAGGTGGTACCGCGGTTTATCCGTCCTCTGTGAGTTTTCTCACAGAGGACTTTTTGATTTTTACGGCACGGCGGCAAGCTGCCGCGTCCGAATCGTTTTATCGGAGGAAAAAGAAATGCCCATTTGCGAATATCTTGAGAAAAACGCAAAGATCTACCCTAACGAGGTCGCGCTCGTTGAGATAAATCCCGCAAGAAGTCCGCACAAAAGCACAACGTGGAGGGAATTCTCACTTATAGAATCCGCGGAGGACGAGAAGTACCGCCGCGAGATGACGTGGAAGGAGTTCGACACAAAGGCTAACCGCTTTGCAAATCTCCTGCTCACGCGCGGAGTGAAGCGCGGTGACAAGGTGGCGATTCTCCTTATGAACTGCCTTGAGTGGCTGCCGATATACTTCGGAATACTCAAGACAGGCGCGCTCGCCGTCCCGATGAATTATCGGTACACCTCCGATGAGATAAAGTACTGCCTTGATCTTGCGGATGCGTCGGTGCTTGTGTTCGGACCCGAATTCACGGACCGCGTGAACGCAGTGATCGACGAGGTCCCCGGTGTCGGCAACTTCTTCTTTGTAGGTAAGGAATGTCCGGATTATGCCGACGAATATTCGGTTATGACTTCGTACTGCTCATCGGTCGCGCCTGCGGTCGATATAACGGACGACGACGATGCGGCGATATATTTTTCGTCCGGAACGACGGGCTTTCCGAAAGCGATACTCCATTCGCACCGTGCGCTTGTGTCCTCCGCCAAGACCGAGCAGAAGCATCATTCGCAGACGCATTCGGACGTGTTCCTCTGCATCCCTCCGCTTTATCATACCGGTGCGAAGATGCATTGGTTCGGCAGCCTCCTCACGGGCAGCCGCGCGGTTCTTCTGCGCGGTGTCTCGCCGGAATGGGTGCTGCACACGGTGAGTGCGGAGAAGGTCACTATAGTGTGGCTGCTTGTGCCGTGGGTGCAGGATATCCTCGACGCGATCGATTCCGGAGAGGTCGATCCTTCCGAATACCGCCTCTCGCAGTGGAGACTTATGCACATCGGCGCGCAGCCCGTGCCGCCGAGCCTGATCAGACGGTGGAAAGAGCATTTTCCGAATCATCAGTACGACACGAACTACGGACTTTCCGAGTCGATAGGTCCCGGATGCGTGCATCTCGGAGTCGAAAACATACACAAGGTCGGCGCGATCGGCAAGGCGGGCTACCTTTGGGAGACCGACATTGTTGACGGAAACGGGAACACTGTCCCTCAGGGCGAGGTCGGCGAGCTTGCTGTCCGCGGTCCCGGCGTGATGAAATGCTACTACAAGAATCCCGAGGCGACCGCCGAAGTGCTTCACGGCGGATGGCTCTATACCGGAGACATGGCGAAAGCCGACGAGGACGGATTCATCTATCTCGTTGACCGCAAGAAAGACGTCATCATAACGGGCGGAGAAAATCTTTATCCCGTGCAGATCGAGGACTTTCTCCGTGCGAATATCAAGATAAAGGATGTCGCGGTGATAGGACTTCCCGACGAACGTCTCGGAGAGATCGCGGCGGCGATAATCGAGCTGAAGCCGGGCATGAGCACAACCGAGGAAGAGATCAACGAATTCTGCGCCGAGCTTCCGCGATACAAGCGCCCGAGAAAGATAATATTTGCGGATGTTCCGCGAAATCCCACGGGTAAGATCGAGAAACCGAAACTCCGCGAGATATACTGCGGAGAGCGGCTTGTCGAAGCTCAGACAACAAAATGAAATGCGCGCCCCGACGCGCGGAAGGTAAGGAAATAAGCTATGGCAGTTAAAGTAATTCTTCTTGTGCTGTTTTTTGCGGTTATGGTCGGCGTCGGCATATCGTGCCGCCGCCATACGACCGATGTGAACGGATTTGTCCTCGGCGGACGCAGCGTGGGCCCGTGGCTGACGGCTTTCGCTTACGGAACATCGTATTTTTCGGCGGTTATCTTCATCGGATACGCTGGTCAGTTCGGATGGAAATTCGGCGTCGCGTCCACATGGATCGGGCTCGGAAACGCATTTCTCGGCTCTCTTCTCGCGTGGGTCGTGCTCGGACGGCGAACCCGTCTCCTGACCCAGAAGCTCGGCACGGCGACCATGCCGGAATTTTTCGGAAAGCGTTTCTCGTCTCCCGCGCTGAAGGTGAGCGCCGCGCTTATCGTTTTTGTCTTCCTTATTCCATATACCGCATCGCTGTATAACGGACTTTCCCGCCTCTTCTCCATGGCGTTCTCGATCGACTACGGCATCTGCATTCTTGTTATGGCGGTGCTTACCGGGGTTTACGTTATCGCAGGCGGGTACATGGCTACCGCGGTAAACGACTTCATACAGGGCATAATAATGCTCTTCGGCATAGTCGCCGTTATCGCCGCCGTTCTCTCGCTCAACGGAGGCTTTACAGGCTCGATTGCTGCACTTGCAAATGTGAGCGATCCCGAAACGAATATTCCCGGCGTGTTCGCATCGTTCTTCGGACCCGATCCGTTTGGGCTGTTCGCCGTGGTCATTCTCACCTCCCTCGGAACATGGGGACTTCCGCAGATGGTGCAGAAGTTTTACGCAATAAAGAACGAAAAGGCGATCGAAAAGGGAACGGTTATCTCCACGCTCTTCGCCGTCGTCGTGGCGGGCGGCTGCTATTTCCTCGGCGGCTTCGGACGCCTCTTCGACATTGATGTGAAAACGCTCGGATATGACGCGATAATCCCCAAAATGCTTGAAAATCTGCCCGATCTGCTCATCGCCGTAGTCATACTTCTCGTCCTGTCCGCGTCAATGTCCACGCTTTCCTCTCTCGTGCTCACCTCGTCATCAACGCTCACGATCGACATAATCAAGCCCGCATCGAAGAAAATGACCGAGCGTACGCAGCTTTCGGTAATGCGTGTGCTCATCGCGGTGTTTATCATAATTTCCGCAGTCCTTGCGTTTGTTCAGTATAAGCTCAACATTTCATCCATAGCTCAGCTTATGGGAATCTCGTGGGGCGCGCTTGCGGGAGCATTCCTCGCGCCGTTCATATACGGGCTTTATTGGAAGCGCGCCACTGCCGCGGGCTGTGCCGCAAGCTTCGTCTTCGGTGTCGGAGTTATGACGGCAAATATGATCTTCCGTTCGTATTTCCCCGCGATCCTTCGCTCACCCGTAAACTGCGGAGCGTTCGTTATGCTTGCGGGACTTGTAATCGTTCCCGTGGTGAGCCTTCTCACAAAAAGCCCCGACCGCGCAAAGACAGACGAGATGTTCTCATGCTACGATACCGCCGTGACGGGTCAGGCAAAGGAATTTCTCGGAGACTGACAATATTACGCCCCGCCGCGCATTCTGCGCGGCGGGAAATTTTTCGAAAGGGCGAGGTTCGATGAAGCGTGCGCCTTTTTCTTTCGCTTTTATGCCGAGAGACGGCAGAATGTCTTGACTGCCTGTCGTCGCTGAGTTATAATATAGTCGGAAGAAAGCGGCGCTTTCCGCCGCTTACGTTATTCGGAATCTATAATAAAATATAAACGAAACGAGGTCAGAATCATGGGAAAATTCTTTTCGGATTCGGAGTGGACTTACGCGCCGTGTACATACGTCAGTGAGAACACTTTCGTAGGCAGAGAGCCCGAGGACGCGCCGCTGCCGACATACGAGGATGCTCGGGACCGCCTCCCGAAGCCGGTATGGGAAGGACATTACGACGCGATCGCCTGCTACGACAAGGCTTGGCAGATCGCCTTCGGCAATCTGCGCCGCCCGACGCCCGGAAGCGGATTTGTCAGCAACTTTATCGACACTGCATTCAACGGATGCACCTTCATGTGGGATTCGTCGTTCATCCTCATGTTCGGCAAATACGGCTCGCGTGTGTTCAATTTTCAGAATACGCTCAACAACTTCTATTCTCATCAGCACGTTGACGGCTTCATAAGCCGCGAGATCGAAGAGGATGACGGAAGCGAAAAATTCACGCGCTTCGACCCGAGCGCAACGGGTCCGAACGTTATGCCGTGGTGCGAGTGGGAATACTATCTCAACATAGGCGACCGTCAGCGCATAGCCGAGATCTTCCCGCCGCTGCTTGCGTATCATAAGTGGCTCCACGATAATCATACATGGCAGGACGGCACATATTGGACATCGGGTCTCGGCTGCGGCATGGACAATCAGCCGCGAATGAGTCCCGGATACAACGTCCTGTTCTCGCACGGCCACATGGTCTGGACCGATGCATGCTTCCAGATGATATTAAGCGGTCACATCCTCATCGAAATGGGCAAGATCCTCGGACGTGAAGAGGATACCGCGTTCCTCGTCGAGGAGCAGGAGATGCTCAAAAAGGTCGTGAACGAAAAGCTGTGGGACGAGAAGACCCATTATTATTATGATCTTTGGAGAGACGGAAAACTGAGCGGAGTGAAGACGATCGGGGCATATTGGGCGCTCCTTGCCGGAGTCGTTCCCGAGGATCGCGCGGACGCCTTTGTCGCTCACCTCGAAAACAAGGACGAGTTCAACCGTCATCACCGTCCGCCCACGCTTTCCGCGGATCATCCCGACTACATCGCCGAGGGCGGTTATTGGCGCGGATCGATATGGGCTCCGACGACCTACATGGTGCTGCGCGGACTTGAAAAATACGGATATCACAAGATCGCATATGACATTGCATGCTCCAACATCGAAAACGTGGTCGGAGTGTTCGATAAGACGGGTACGCTGTGGGAGAATTACGCTCCCGAAGCCACCGAGCAGGGCAGACCCGCAAAGGGCGATTTCGTCGGCTGGTCCGGACTTTTCCCGATAACGATACTTTTCGAGTTTGTATTCGGAATCAAGAGCAACGTCGGAGAGAACAAGATCACATGGCATGTAAACCGCACGGAAAAGCACGGCGTCGAGAGATATCCCTTCGGCAAGAACGGTATGCTTGATCTTATTTGCGAGGAACGTGCCGACAGCGCCGAAAAGCCCCGTGTCGCGGTCAAATCGAACATTCCCGTGACGCTTGAGCTTATCTGGGACGGCGGAAGCGAGACTTTGGAGATCGCCGCCGAATAAACCGTACGGATATGATACCGTAAAGCCTGAAATTAAAAGCGCCTCCGCACTTCATTTGAAGTGCGGAGGCGTTTTCCTGCATAAAGAAAACCGCGCGGCAGCCGCATAACACGACTATGCCGATATTTCCGGGATTACGAAATCTCTAAGCCGCACCCGCTTTCGCGGGCGGAGTTTTATTAGCAAATAACGCTTTATTCGTCAAAGAGCGGGGTCGAAAAATATCTTTCTGCGGTGTCCGGCAGAACCGTGACGACGGTTTTTCCTTCGCCGAGTATGCGCGCCATGCGCCGTGCGGCGGCGACGTTCGTGCCCGATGATATGCCGCACATCAGTCCTTCGAGACGCGCAAGATCGCGTGCGGTTTCGATCGCTTCCTCATCGCTGATTATGCATATGTCGGAGTATATGCTGCGGTTGAGGTTATCCGGTATAAGTCCGTCGCCGATACCCATCTGAAGGTGCGTGCCGATGTTCCCGCCGGCGAGTATCGCGGCATGCTCCGGCTCGACCGCCCATACCGTGATGTCGGGATTCAGCGCTTTGAGCGATTCGCCGATGCCGGAGATTGTTCCTCCGGTGCCGACACCGGAACAGAAGCCGTGGATCGGTCCCGCGACCTGCTCGAGTATCTCGAGCGCAGTGTGATGCTTGTGAACCATGGGGTTCGCGGGATTTTCAAATTGACCGGGCATGAAGACGTTCGGGTCTTCCTCTGCCATTTTCAGCGCGGTAAGACGGCACTCCTCGATCGCGTCGCCGATGTTGCCCGCGTCGTGAACGAGAATCACCTCGGCACCGTAGTGCGTGATGAGCTTGCGCCGCTCTACGGATACGCTGTCCGGCATGATGATCTTCACACGGTATCCGCGCACCGCGCCGATCAGCGCAAGCCCGATCCCCTGATTTCCGCTCGTCGGCTCGACGATGACGGTGTCGGGCCCGATCAGCCCTCGGCGCTCGCCGTCCTCTATCATGTTGAGTGCGGTGCGCGTCTTTATCGATCCGCCCACGTTAAGTCCTTCGTACTTCACAAGAATTTCGGCAGACCCGTTTTCCGCCATTCTTTTAAGCCGGATCATCGGCGTGTGTCCGACAGCTTCCAGCACATTACCGTATATCATAGTTTATTTCCTTTCAAAAAACGCATACCGTCATTATATCACCGCGTGAATATTTTGTCAATTGCACCTGCCGAGGCTCTTTGCGATCGGGGATTCAAGCGCCTTCGGGTAAATTTGTCTTTCGTACTTGAAAAAATACGGCGTTAGTGGTATCATTTACGGGATAATATATGAAGAGGTATGTATGTTCAAACTTATCGGATATCTTGGGAATTATAAAAAGGAAAGCATCCTCGCTCCGGTGTTTAAGCTTGTCGAGGTCGCCTTTGAGCTTGCCGTACCGCTTGTGATCGCCGACGTGATCGACAGGGGAATCGCGGCGGGGGACAAAAGCTTCATTATAAACAGGTGCATCCTGCTCGGGATGTTTGCGCTTTTCGGGCTCGGATGCACGATAGCGGCACAGTATTTTGCCGCAAAGGCGGCGGTAGGTTCAACGACCGATCTGCGACGTGACCTGTTCAGCCATATAGGTAAGCTGTCATTTTCGCAGCTTGACTCCTTCGGCGCGCCGACGCTGCTCACCCGGCTTACCGGAGACATTAACCAGATACAGACGGGTATAAACCTCACGCTGCGTCTTGTCCTGCGCTCTCCGTTTGTCGTTTTCGGCGCTGTCATCATGGCGTTTACCGTTGACGTAAAGTCGGCGCTTGTGTTCGTCGTCACCGTTCCGCTTCTTGCGGCGGTCGTGTTTGCCGTTATGCTCGTATGCATACCGCTTTATAAAAAGGTGCAGAAAAAGCTTGACGCGCTTCTCGGCGTCACCCGTGAAAACCTCACCGGAACAAGAGTGGTGCGCGCCTTCTGCAAGGAGGACGAGGAAATAAACGATTTCGGCGAAAAGAACCGCGCGCTCACCGATATGCAGGTCGCGGTCGGCAGAATTTCCGCGGTCATGAATCCTGCGACGCTCGTTCTCATAAACATTGCCGTCGCCGTACTCATCTATACCGGAGCGCTCCGCGTCGATTCCGGAAGCATATCCCGCGGAGATGTCGTTGCTCTTTATAATTATATGTCGCAGATACTGATTGAGCTTGTGAAGCTTGCGGGGCTTATAATCAGCATTACGAAATCGATCGCCTGCGCAAACCGCGTTCAGGCAGTTCTTGATACGGAGCCGGGCACGGTGTCCGGCAAAGCAGTCTCCGCCGGGGACAGCGAATTTGACGTGGAATTCGATCACGCATCACTTTCCTACGGCGGGGCCGAGGAAGCGCTGCACGATATAAATCTGAAGATAAAGCGCGGATCGAACGTCGGAATTATCGGCTCGACAGGCTCGGGAAAAAGCTCGCTCGTCAGCCTTATTCCGCGATTTTACGATGTCACGGACGGAACGGTGCGCGTGTGCGGAAACGACGTAAAGGATTACGACCTTAAATTTCTTCGCAAAATGATCGGCACTGTCTCGCAGAAAAAGGTGCTCTTCAAGGGGAGCGTGCGCGACAATATCCGCTTCGGCAAAGAGGACGCTTCCGACGGTGAAATATGGGAAGCACTCGAGACCGCGCAGGCGAAGGAAATGACAGAAGGCAAAAAAGGCGGTCTTGATTTTGAGCTTGAGCAGGACGGACGGAATCTGTCCGGCGGGCAGAGACAGCGCATGACGATAGCGCGTGCACTTGTCGGAAAGCCGAAAATACTGATACTCGACGATGCGGCGAGCGCGCTCGACTACGCGACGGGCGCCGCGCTCGGACGAGCTCTGCGAAATACGGATTTTTCACCGACCGTAATAACGGTGTCGCAGCGCGTATCCGCAATACGCGGCGCCGATACAGTCGTCGTACTCGACGAGGGCATGATCGTGGGAGTAGGAACACATGCCGAGCTTCTCTCGTCGTGCGAGGTCTACCGCGAAATATGCGAATCCCAGCTTGAAAAGGAGGACTGACGGATGAAAAACAAATCTGTGATCGGACGTGTTGTAAAAACCGTATCGCATTCGAAATTTCTCATTGCTTTATCTCTTGTGTTCTCCGTTGCCTCGGTAGTCCTGTCGCTTTACATTCCCGTGCTTGCCGGACGCGCGATCGACGGGATCGCGTCGGCGGGCAGCGTGGATTTCGGTATTGTGATACGTGCGCTTGTAACGCTTGCCGTGTGCGCGCTTGTGTCCGGTGTGCTTCAGTGGGTCATGACCTCCGTGAATAACCGTATCGCATACAACGCGGTGCGCGAGCTGCGTAACGCGGCGTTCGGAAGGATACAGCATCTCCCGGTGTCGTATGTCGATTCGCATCCCTACGGAGATATCGTAAGTCGCATCACAGCGGATGCCGAAGCGTTTTCGGACGGTCTCGTTCTCGGATTCTCACAGCTTTTTACGGGGGTCGTCACCGTCGCCGTCACGCTCGGATTCATGCTTTCGATCTCCCCATCCATCGCGCTTGCCGTGGTCGTTCTTACTCCGCTGTCGCTTTTCACGGCTCGCTTTATCGCAAACCGGACGTACGATATGTTCAAAAAGCAGTCGGAGACGCGCGGCGAGCAGACCTCACTCATGAATGAGATGATCCAGAATCAGAAGACCGTTCAGGCGTTTTCCTACGGTGAGCGCGCGCTCGGCAGATTCGACGGCGTGAACGAAAAGCTGAGGAAGTATTCTCTCCGCGCAACGTTCTTTTCATCCCTTACAAATCCGACGACGAGATTTATAAACAACCTGATCTACGCTGTTGTCGGACTTGCGGGCGGATTTTTCGCCGTGGTGGGAAGAATGACCGTCGGCGCGTTTGTAAGCTTTCTCGCATATTCGAATCAGTACACAAAGCCGTTCAACGAGATTTCCGGAGTTGTCGCGGAGCTTCAGAACGCCTTTGCCTGCGCCGCGAGAATATACGAGCTGATCGACGAGGCTCCGGAAAGCTCGGACGAAGGAAAGCGAGATCTCGAGAATCCGCAGGGCAACGTCGAGTTCAGAAACGTCGCTTTCTCATACGATAAAAGCCGCACGCTGATAAAGGGATTTGATTTTTCGGCATCGGCGGGGCAGAAGATTGCGATAGTCGGTCAGACGGGATGCGGAAAAACAACGCTTATCAACCTTCTTATGAGATTTTACGACGTCGACGAGGGAAGCATACTGATCGACGGCGAGAATATCGCCGACGTTACGAGAAAAAGCCTGCGCGAGAATTTCGGGATGGTTCTTCAGGACACATGGATAAAGCACGCCACGGTAAAAGAGAATATTGCGTTCGGCAGGGAAGGCGCGAGCGATGATGAGATAATCGCGGCGGCAAAGGCGGCGCGCGCACACGGCTTCATAAAGAGGCTTAAGGACGGATACGATACCGTGATCGGCGACGACGATCTCTCCGAGGGCGAGCGTCAGCTTCTCTGCATAGCGAGGGTGATGCTTCTCAGACCTCCGGTGCTGATTCTCGATGAGGCAACCTCGTCCATCGATACGCGCACGGAGGTGAAGGTGCAGGATGCGTTTACAAGGCTCATGCAGGGACGAACCTCGTTCGTCGTCGCGCATCGCCTTTCGACTGTCCGTGACGCGGACTGCATCATTGTGATGAAGGACGGCGCCGTCTTTGAAAGCGGAACCCATGAGAAACTTCTCGGACGCGGCGGACTTTATACGGAGCTTTACAGCAGTCAGTTCAGCGCGAAATAACGATTTCGGAGGTATACCGTGCACGATGTAACTTCATTTTTTGCGATGAAAAAGGCAGTCCCCGAAAAGCTGCGTCTGTACGGCTTTTGTGAAAACGAAGGAAAGCTTTCCTTTGAGGCGGTTCTTTCGAAAAGCCTTTTTCGGATGAAGATCGATATTTTCCCGGACGGACGCGCGGCGGCTTCGGTGACCGATCCGGTTTCGGATGAAGAATATACGCTTCATCTGTCGGATATGGCAAGCGGCAGCTTTGTCGGCGGCGTCAGGGAGGACTTTGAAGCACTTCTTCGTGATATTTCGGAGAAATGCTTCGTTTCGGACGTCTTTCGCTCCGATGAGTTAAAGAAACTGATCGCATATGCGAAAAACACATACGGAAGCGATCCGGAATTTCTGTGGGAGGATTCTCCGCGATGCGCGATCCTTCGCCGCGCGGATACCGGAAAGTGGTACTGCGTTATAATGGCGGTCGCCGCGCGCAGGATAGGCATAGAGAATGACGGCGAGATCGAGATAATCAATCTTCACGGTATACCGGAGGATATAACCGCAGATGTCGGAAAGAACGGTATATATCCCGGATGGCACATGAATAAGAAGCATTGGTATACGGTCGTGCCCGACGGCGCACTGCCGTTGGATGAGCTTTGCCGCAGAGTTGACGAAAGCTATCGCCTTGCCGGAAAACGAAAATGAAAAATCCCCGCCGACGAACGTGCAGTGCGCTTTGCACCGCATACGGCGGGGGATTTTTATTTTCAAAATCAAAATATGTTTGTCCGCGGATTATAAAACGCAAATTCCGTTTTTTTCAGAGGATATACGGCGCTTTCGACGGAAAGATAATCTTGAACGAAACAATTATGCTTTCGGCAATCTGTTCTGCCGCGCTCTGCGGCGAAAAGGAATGTAAAATGAAAAGATTATCACTTGTACTCGCGGCTCTGTCCGTGATTTTTGCAATATCGATAAACGCCGCCGGCTGG
>URSW01000003.1 GCA_900550625.1 uncultured Eubacteriales bacterium | reverse complement strand
GAATTTCCGCAACTATTTCTCGTTATACCTTTCCGAGAACCTCCCCGGAGGCATATTCGTAACGTACTCCGTTTTCGCCGACATTGATTGCGCCCGAAGCAAGTAGTTCGCCTTTTCTCACGGTTTCTCCGACAGACACCGTACTTTTTCCGGAATTGATCTCCGGAAGTATGATCTCGGCATCCTCGGAGGCGGTCAGATTCGCGTATGTCCCGCGCGGCGGAGCAACGCTTTTTTCTCCTTTTTTTCGCTCTGCAACCTCAACAACCGCCAATGAAGACCTCATATTCACGGATATCCATGCAATATCATCGGACTTTATAAGAAATTCGTTTGCGACAAGCTCAAAATCAATCGAAGGAATGAATGCTCCGCACCCGCACCCAAGCTCCTCGAGCTGTGATACTATTTCCTCATCGCTGACATTTTCATTTCCGACAACACGGAAATCCCAAATGAAATACTTTGAAAAAAATGTGCTGAGAATAAAAAATGCGGCTCCTACCATGGCTCCGAAGCGTCTTCTGTATCTGCATAAAAAGCCCGGTATCCCCCGAAGCGATGACCTTTTGATCTCCAGCCCTTCTTCAAGGCATTTCTTCGTAAATATTTTGCCTTCGCTTTTTTTCAAAGTGAAGCGGAAATTTCCGTTCCCGAGCTTTTCACGGTACGGCCACAACTCGTGTTTCTTAAAAATATTGACGCATGAAATATACTGATTTTCCTCAGCAGAAAAAACATATTCACCTTTTATCTTTCCGAGAATCCGGGATATCACCGCCGCTCCCCTCCTTTCTCGATACACTTTCAACGGTTCCGTGAATAACTATTCTGTCCTCGCCGAAAACCGTAAGCTTCAGGTCTTTTCCGCAAACAACGATATTGTCCTGATATGTGGAAAGAACGCATAATGACGGCGAATAGTCCGATATTCCGGTACAGCCCTGTATCATGACCTCATAAAAGCCGCGTATTTCCACCGTCGTCATTCCGGAAAACGCATTAACGGGTATGTCAAAAAGTTCGCCGAGCTTTGCCTTATACTTTTCTCTTCGATTCACACACTCACCCCCGAGCATAAAATCATGCTTTATTAATATTATGATACCGTGACACATTAAATTCATCCCGTTCCGTGTAAACGACATACAGACCGAAAGGCGGAAATAAATGAACCTAACTTCAAAAAGAAAGGCATATTTTCTTTTATACGCTTTTCTCATCGTGCTTTCATGCGTATTTATAATAATGTCCGAGGATATTCAGAATCGCGTCAACGATACTCTGCGGGTGTGCGCCGTCTCTGTTGTTCCATCGCTGTTTCCGTTTATGGTAATATCCTCACTGCTCACTCAAAGCGCTCCGTACCTCTTTTCGGGCAGTTCCGGACATATACCGTTTTCAAAAATGCCTTATCCCGCTTTGCTCGCGCTCTTTCTCGGATCCTTCTGCGGATTTCCGGTAGGAATAGTCACCACGGCAGGACTCAAAAAGCGCGGACTTATAACACGCGACGAAGCCGAACGCCTGAGCGCCGTGTCAAACAACGCGGGGCCCGCGTTTGTTATCGAGGTCGTAGGGTGTGCCTTTTGGGGCTCACGCGCCGTAGGGATAAAGCTGTATCTGATCCAGCTGATCGCATCGTGGATTCTTGCCGTCTTCATCCTGCGTTCAAAAGACGCGGACAGTGCCGCGGTATCACGAAAGAGATCATCCATACCAGAGCCGTCCAATTCCGCCTTTGCGTCATTTTTCGGCGAAGCGATCGTTTCAGGTGCGCTCGGAATAATAAAAATATGCGCGTACATTGTATTCTTCGCGTCTCTCACGGAAGCACTGCGGATCATCCCTTTTGAAATTCCGAAAGCGGTCGAAGGTGCGCTGTCCGCCGTGCTTGAATTCACATCGGGATGCCGTATGGGAGCCGAGATCGGCGGCAAAGCCGGCATTGCGCTTTCTTCGTTCGCAATCGGTTTTTCCGGGATTTCCGTACTTCTTCAGGGAGCGTCTTTCGCGTCAAGCGCCGGATTTTCCCTGCGTAAAACCGCAGCGGCAAAGCTTTTACAGGGGACAATATGCGCAATTGCCGCTTTTTTTCTGATATAGTATATCTGACGCTTGCTTTTTCCCGCGCAATGATTTATAATATAATAGATATATATTCGGGTTATCGGCATCGGTCGTACAATAATCCGGCAAAATAATAAAAAAGGCGGCGAAAGGCATGAAACGGACACCGAGTGCGGAAATCGATGAAATATGCGTATATTGCGAAGAATCCGCGCCTCTTAACGATTCGGATTTTGTTTTATGCCGTAAGAGAGGCATCGTCCGTGCGCAGCACCGATGCAGGCGCTTCGCCTACGATCCCCTCAAAAGAATGCCCGCGGAGCATAAAGTTCCCAAACTAGATTTCATAGACATAGAAAAATAAACTCTACGAAGGACGGATAAAAAATTGATTATTGCATTAGAAGACGCGAAATACAAGCTTTCATCCTTTGACGCTCAGATTGACGAGCTTGCCGCGGCACTCAGAATAGACGATCTCAAGAAGGAGGCGGAAGAGCTTGAAAAGCAGACTCTCGAGCCGGATTTTTGGAACGATCAGGCAAACTCAAGCAAAGTACTCAAGCACACTAAGCATATAAAAAGCAAAATCGAAAATTTCGAAAATCTTAAGAATAAGCTTTCCGACGCCCAGGTTCTCTGCGAAATGGCGATTGAAGAAAACGACGAATCAATGGTCGATGAAATAACCTCGGAGACAACCGCGGTCGAGAAGGAAATCGAGCGTCAGCGCATAGAGGTTCTTCTCTCCGGTGAGTATGACTCCAACAATGCGATCTTAAGCTTCCATCCCGGTGCCGGCGGTACGGAGGCGCAGGATTGGGCGCAGATGCTCTACCGTATGTACGTTCGCTGGGGGGAACGCCACGGCTTCAACGTAAAGCTCGTCGATTGGCTTGACGGCGAAGAAGCGGGACTCAAATCCGCAACGATAATCGTTGAGGGCGAGAATGCTTACGGATATCTTAAGAGCGAAAACGGAGTGCACCGCCTCGTTCGCGTATCTCCTTTCGACAGCTCGGGCAGACGCCACACGTCCTTTGCATCGGTTGAAGTAATGCCGGAATTTGACGACGACGGAAACATTGAGATCCGTGAAGAGGACCTTGAAATTACCGCACACCGTTCAAGCGGCGCCGGCGGACAGCATATAAACAAAACAGACAGTGCGATCCGAATAGTTCACATACCGACCGGTATCGTGGTGGGATGCCAGACCGAGCGAAGCCAGCTTCAGAACAAGGAAACAGCTCTCAAAATGCTTAAGTCGAAGCTCCTTGAGATCAAAGAGCGTGAACAGCTCGAAAAGATCGACGATATCAAGGGTGTAAAGACAAATATCGAATGGGGTTCCCAGATACGTTCATACGTTTTCATGCCGTATACACTTGCGAAGGATGCCCGCACCGGATATGAGGACGGCAACATTCAGGCGGTCATGGACGGAGAGATCGACGGCTTTATCAACGCCTATCTCAAAATGAACGCACAGGGCGTAAAATAATGAAAAAAGAAGCCTCGCGGCAAAGCGACAAAGCGCTGTTTGAAGGAATGACATCCCTTCGGGCGGTGCTTTATGCTATGGAGAATTCGGTGAGTGACCGAAAAATATCAAAAGTATGGTTTGACCTGTCAAGAGCGGAGAAAAAATCGCGTGAGCTTGCTTTTGTGAAGACCAAATCGAAAGAATACGGATTTGATCTTATCCCCGAGAGCGGCGACTTTATAGAAAGTCGTGCGCTCGGGACAAGTCACGGCGGGATTCTGTTTGAATGTACGGACAGAACCGTCCCTCACATATCGGAAGCGAAAATCCCGGAAAACGGTTTTATCGTCATGCTTGAAGGAATTGAAGACCCATACAATTTCGGGTATGCCGTGAGGTCGCTTTACGCGGCAGGTGCGGATGCCATCGTGCTTTCACCGCGCAATTGGAT
Organism: uncultured Eubacteriales bacterium; assembly: GCA_900550625.1. Classification (GTDB taxonomy): domain Bacteria; phylum Bacillota; class Clostridia; order Oscillospirales; family CAG-272; genus UMGS1312. The sequence continues at coordinate 22,580 of URSW01000003.1, read as the reverse complement.
GAGCGCAGCCGGCGTTGTCTGCCGCTCGTCGGCGGGCTGCTCCGAGATGATCCCGCTTTTCACGGCTGATCCTGAAGATGCCGTCAGCGCACTAAAAGAAAACGGTTACAAAACCGTTTGCGCCGGAATCCGCAACTCTGTATCTGCTTTTGATGCCGATCTCAAAAAGTCGCTGTTTCTTATCGTCGGCGGTGAGCGCCGCGGGATCTCCGCAAAGCTTCTCGCTCTCGCCGATCAAATCGTCAGACTCGATTACGGCAGGACTTTTAACGGTTCTCTTTCGGCGGCATCGGCAGCCTCGATACTCGGATATGAGATACTTCGGCAAAACCGTTCGAAAATTTCCAAAGATTAATCTTGCATTTTCGAAAACAAAGAAGTATAATATATATATACCTGACATAAAGAGATTTTCTCTGAGTGAAAGGGATACGCTTAATAATGACCGTTTATGAAGCCGTACCCTTTTTCGGGTGCGGCTTTTTCGTATTTTAACGTCTGAAGGAGAAAAATATGCAGACAAGAGTCGCCGTCATGGCAGTTATAGTTGAAAAATCGGAATCCGTGGAAAAGCTCAACTCCGTTCTTCACGAATACGGCAATTTCATAATCGGAAGAATGGGAATACCGTACAAGGAACGCAGGATAAACATCCTCTCGATTGCGCTCGACGCACCGCAGGACACTATATCGTCTATCGCAGGAAAGCTCGGAAACATACCCGGAGTAAGCGTCAAAACCGCCTACTCAAATGTGACTGCCGATGAATAAAGAAATTCTTATAGACAAGCTTGCCCGAGAGCACTCTCTGACAGCAGAGGAATACGGAGTGCTTATTGAATCCGCAACGCCTTCTCTTGCGGACTATGCCGCGGCGGCAGCGGACAAGCTACGGCGGAAATACTACGGAACCGACGTATACATACGCGGGCTTATCGAAGTCGGTAACATATGCAGAAACGACTGTCTGTACTGCGGTATACGCGCTTCAAACAAGCACTGCGACCGCTATCTTCTCACCGAAGAGCAGATCGCGGAGTGCTGCCGTGAGGGATACAGACTCGGGTTTCGCACTTTCGTGCTTCAGGGCGGCGAAGGAGCTTTTCCGATCGACGCCGTCTGCTCCGTCGTTTCCGAGATCAGGAAAAGCTATCAGGATTGCGCGATTACGCTTTCTCTCGGCGAGTACCCACGCGACGATTATAAAAGAATGTTCGATTCGGGGGCTGACAGATATCTTCTCCGGCATGAGACCGCTGACAAAGATCACTACAAAAAGCTCCACCCGTCATCAATGTCATTCGAAAACAGAAGGCGCTGTCTTTACGATCTCCGCGATATCGGTTTTCAGGTCGGATGCGGCTTCATGGTGGGCTCGCCTTTTCAAACCGTCGAAACACTCGTCAAAGACTTGAAATTCATCGAAGAATTCAAGCCGGATATGTGCGGAATAGGTCCGTTTATTCCGCATAAGGACACGCCCTTTTACGGCTATCCTCCGGGCAGTGCATCGCTTACGGTATTTCTTCTTTCGCTCATACGTCTGATAAAGCCGAACATACTCCTTCCCGCTACAACCGCTCTCGGAAGTATCGACGAAAACGGGCGCGAGCGCGGAATAAAAGCGGGTGCAAATGTTGTTATGCCGAATCTGTCCCCGATCTCCGTGCGCAAGAAATACGAGCTTTACAACGGCAAGCTGTGTACAGGCGAAGAAGCCGCGCAGTGTATCGGATGTCTTTCCGCGCGCGTTGCCTCCGTCGGATACAAAATAGTAACAGCCCGCGGAGATATTATCAAATAATTTACTGTCTTAATCTAAGAATCAGAAAGGAAAATAAAAATGGCAATCTATGACCCCAAATCTATGAAGGCCGATGAATTTATAAACAATGAAGAAATCATCGAAACAATCGCATATGCGGAAGCAAACAAAGACAACATTGAGCTTATCGATGAGCTGCTCGCCAAAGCCGCTCCGAAAAAAAGCGGAAGCGGTGTAACCTGCACAGGCCTTACGCACCGCGAGGCGGCAGTCCTTCTCGCCTGTACCATTCCGGAAAAAGTTGAGCAGATGTACAAGCTTGCAAACGAAATAAAGCTTGCCTTTTACGGAAACCGCATAGTAATGTTTGCTCCCCTGTACCTTTCGAATTACTGTGTAAACGGCTGTGTTTACTGTCCGTATCACATGAAAAACAAGCATATCGCAAGAATAAAGCTCACTCAGGAGCAGATCCGCAACGAAGTTATCGCTCTTCAGGACATGGGACACAAACGCCTTGCAATAGAAGCCGGTGAGGATCCGGTGAACAATCCCATCGAGTACATTCTCGAAAGTATCAAAACAATTTATTCCGTACATCACAAAAACGGCGACATCCGCCGCGTAAATGTAAACATCGCCGCGACTACGGTTGAAAACTACCGCAAGCTCAAGGAAGCCGGAATCGGTACATATATTCTCTTCCAGGAAACCTACAACAAGAAGAGCTACCTTGAACTTCATCCGACAGGCCCCAAGCACGATTACGACTATCACACGGAGGCTATGGACCGTGCAATGGAGGGCGGCATAGACGACGTAGGCCTCGGAGTACTTTTCGGCCTTGAGGGATACATGTACGAATTCGCGGGGCTTCTGATGCATGCCGAGCACCTTGAAGCCGTTCACGGCGTCGGACCGCACACGATTAGTGTTCCCCGTGTAAAGCACGCCGACGATATCGATCCCGACGTATTTGACAACAGCCTCTCCGATGACCTTTTTGCAAAGATAATCGCTTGTATCCGTATTGCGGTTCCCTACACCGGCATGATCATATCCACACGCGAAAGCGAGGCTGTCCGCGGAAAGGTTCTCGATTACGGTATTTCTCAGATAAGCGGAGCGTCACGCACATCGGTTGGCGGGTACACGGAAGCCGAGCGTCCGCATGATTCCGAGCAGTTTGACGTTTCGGATCAGCGCACCCTCGACGAAGTCGTCCGCTGGCTCATGGAGCTTGATCATATTCCTTCATTCTGCACTGCATGTTACCGCGAGGGGCGCACGGGCGATCGCTTCATGAGCCTTTGCAAGAGCGGTCAGATTCTCAACTGCTGCCATCCTAACGCACTTATGACGCTGACAGAATATCTCGTCGACTATGCTTCGGAAGAAACAAAGAAAGTCGGCTTCGGCCTTATCGAACGCGAGCTTGAAAAAATACCGAAAGAAAAGGTTCGTGAGATCGCACGCAAGAACATTGAGGACATCAAAAATTCAAATCACCGTGATTTCAGATTCTGAGGAGGTGCGCCATGGGGCTCAATGACAGAGTTTCGGCAGAACGTATTCATATAGGCTTTTTCGGATTGCGCAACGCGGGAAAATCAAGCGTGGTGAACGCAGTAACCGGACAAAAGCTCTCTCTCGTTTCGGAAGTCAAAGGAACGACCACCGACCCGGTTCAGAAGGCGATGGAGCTTTTGCCGCTCGGTCCCGTGGTTATCATCGACACTCCCGGAATAGACGACGAAGGAAAGCTCGGCGAAATGCGGGTTATGCGTGCAAAACAGGTACTGAGTAAAACAGACATTGCGATCTTGACTGTTGATGCCGCCCGCGGAATGCAGGATGCGGACCGTGAGTTGTGCGATCTTTTCTCATCAAGAAAAATTCCGTATATTGTAGTGTTCAACAAGTCCGATCTGCTCGCGGAAATCCCCGCTGCCGCGGAAAACGAAATTTACGTCAGCGCGGAACACGGCACGAACATTTACGAGCTGAAAGAAAAAATCGGAGCACTTGCGGGAAAGCTCGAAAACAAAAAAAGTCTTATCGGCGACCTTATCGAGCCTAACGACATTGTCGTACTCGTGACGCCGATTGACGAATCCGCTCCGAAGGGCAGGATGATCCTGCCTCAGCAGCAGATGATCCGGGATGTTCTCGATCACGGCGCAATAAACGTTGTAGTCAAAGAAACAGAGCTTGAGAAAGCGCTCTCTTCCCTTTCACAGAAACCGAAAATGGTGATAACCGATTCTCAGGCTTTCGGAAAGGTAAGCAAGACCGTGCCGGAGGATATTCTGCTTACATCGTTTTCTATCCTTTTTGCACGTTATAAGGGAGAACTTCGTGAGGTCGTGCGAGGTGCGGCATACCTCAACAGATTGAAAGACGGCGATACGGTTCTGATCTCCGAAGGATGCACACATCACCGCCAATGCAATGACATAGGCACTGTAAAGCTCCCCGGCTGGATAAGCGGTTACACGGGGAAAAATCTGAATTTCGAATTCACTTCTGGAGGAGAATTTCCCGACGATCTTTCAAAGTATGCGCTCATTGTACACTGCGGCGCATGTATGCTTAATGAGCGTGAAATGAAATCCCGAATCGAGAGAGCTGTAGATGCAAAAATACCGATCACAAACTACGGTACGGCGATCGCGCAGTTACACGGAATACTGAAGCGCTCGCTTTCACCGTTTCCCGACATAGCCGGGGAAATATCATAAGTGTTCAATATCCTAAAAAAGAGTATCATATATTGAGGATACTCTTTTTTAGGATATTCACAAGAATTCGCCTCATCTGTGAAAAGAAGCACCCAAAAAGTGGAAACGGTATTCAGTCATTCTTATAAATAGATAAGAGCAGCACGGTTTTCCGTGCTGCTCTTATCTCTATTCCCTTTTATTAAAGACCGCGCTTAATATAGTGGGTGTGGAGTATCTCATGTGCAATATGGCTTCCGGGTTCCTCAAGGAATTCCTCATAAACCTTTATGCATGCAGGATTCTCATGAGACTTGCGAAGCTCGCTCGTATCATCGTCATGATAAAGCACTGCTGCACGAAGCGACTTGAGATCCGTTGTCGAACGAACGGTTGCATCCTGCACAGGCTGTCCGCCGCCGTTTACGCATCCGCCGGGGCAAGCCATGACCTCGATGAAGTCAACCTGTTCGGTTCCGTCCTGAACTGCGCGGAGAAGCTTCTTAGCGTTCGCCGTGCCGGATGTTACCGCAACGCGAACCGTAAGATCGCCGAGTTTGTAGGAAGCACGTTTGATCGGCTCGGTTCCGCGGACATCCTCAAACTCAAGCTTTTCAAGCTTCGTTCCGAGAATCGTCTCGGCAGCCGTGCGGAGTGCAGCCTCCATAACGCCGCCGGTCGCACCGAAGATCGCGCCTGCGCCGCTGGCGACATCGAAAGGCTGATCGAATCCCTCATCCTTCAGACCGCGGAAGTTGATTCCGGCAGACTGAATCATGCGGGCAAGCTCGCGCGTTGTGATTGCAACATCAACGCCGGGCATTCCGTCAACATCCTGACCGGGACGTCCGACCTCGAACTTCTTCGCCGTGCAGGGGATAGCGGAAACAAATACGATATCCTTGGGGTCGATGCCCATCTTCTTTGCAAAATACGTTTTATAAAGAGCGCCGAACATCTGCTGCGGAGATTTGCAGGTAGACAGATTCTCCGTCATCTCGGGGAAATAATGCTCACAGAACTTAACCCATCCGGGCGAGCACGATGTGATCAAGGGCAACTTTCCGCCGTTCTGAACGCGCTCGATGAACTCATGTGCTTCCTCAATGATCGTGAGGTCGGCGGTAAAGTTCATGTCGTAAACTCCGTCAAATCCGAGGCGGCGAAGCGCAGCAGCCATCTTGCCTTCAACATCGGTACCGGGCTCATATCCGAAGCACTCGCCGAGAGTTGCACGAACCGAGGGAGCCGTACAGATCGCAACATGCTTCGTGGGATCGGAGAGAGCCTCAAACACACGCGCGGTATCATCCTTCTCATAAAGAGCACCGACAGGGCATGCAACGATGCACTGACCGCAGGAAATGCAGGAGGTCTCGGAAAGAGTCTTATCGAATGCCGGAGCAATCTCGGTATCGAAACCGCGGTTGACCGCACCGATCGCGCCTATACCCTGATGTTCACATGCACCGACGCAGCGGCGGCAAAGGATACACTTATTGTTGTCTCTCACGAGGAACGCAGTGGAAGTGTCTATTGCCTTTTCGGGAGCCGCGCCCTTGAAATAGTCGGCATCCGCACCGAAATCGTTTGCAAACTTCTGAAGCTCGCAATTCGTGCTGCGGATACATGAAAGACATTTTTTCTCATGTGCGGAAAGCACAAGCTCGATGTTTGTCTTTCTTGCAGCCTGAACCTTCGCGGTGTTCGTCAGTATTTCCATGCCTTCGTTTGCGGGATATACGCATGCGGTAACAAGTCCGCGCGCACCAACAACCTCGACAAGGCAAAGACGACATGCACCTATCTGATTTATATCCTTGAGGTAGCAAAGCGTAGGAATATCTATCCCGGCATAGCGGCACGCCTCAAGAACCGTAGACTCGGCAGGAACACTGTAGTCTCTGCCGTTGATTTTTACATTTATCATATCCATGTATGTTCTCTTCCTTTCTTACTTTTTCGAAATAGCGCCGAATTTGCACTTTTCGATACATGCGCCGCACTTTACGCACTTAGCCGTGTCGATAACATGAACCTCTTTGACCTTACCGACAATTGCGCCTGCCGGGCAGTTTCTCGCGCAGAGCGTACAGCCTTTACATTTATCGGGATCGATCGTGTAAGAAAGAAGCTTTTTACATACGCCGGCGGGACATTTCTTGTCCTTAATATGCGCAACGTACTCGTCGCGGAAGTTACGGAGAGTAGAAAGCACAGGGTTGGGTGCTGTCTGTCCGAGTCCGCAGAGAGATGCGCTCTTTATGTAGGTTGCAAGCTCTTCAAGTCTGTCGAGATCCTCCATCTCACCGTTTCCGGATGTAATCTTGTTGAGGATTTCAAGCATACGGACAGTACCGATACGGCACGGTGCGCACTTACCGCAGGATTCGTCAACTGTAAACTCAAGGAAGAACTTAGCCATATCGACCATGCAGGTGTCCTCGTCCATGATGATCATTCCGCCGGAGCCCATCATAGAGCCGATCGCGATAAGATTATCATAGTCGATCGGGGTGTCGATAAGCGATGCGGGGATACATCCGCCGGAAGGTCCGCCTGTCTGGGCAGCCTTGAATTTCTTGCCGTTCGGGACGCCTCCGCCGATCTCCTCTACGATCTCGCGCAGTGTCGTTCCCATCGGAATTTCAACAAGTCCGGTATTCTTGATTTTTCCGCCGAGCGCAAATACCTTGGTACCCTTGGACTTTTCGGTTCCCATCGATGCAAACCAATCAGCGCCCTTGAGAATAATCTGGCAGATATTGGCGTAGGTCTCTACGTTGTTGATTATCGTAGGCTGACCGAAAAGTCCCTTGACTGCCGGGAACGGAGGACGCGGACGGGGCTCGCCGCGGTTTCCTTCAATAGAAGTAAGAAGTGCGGTCTCTTCTCCGCATACGAATGCACCTGCACCAAGGCGGATCTGAATATCAAAATTGAAGTCGGTTCCGAAAATACCCTTTCCGAGCATTCCGTATTCGCGTGCCTGCTCAATAGCGATCTGAAGACGCTTTACGGCAATCGGATACTCCGCACGGACATAGATATATCCTTCGTCGGCACCGATTGCATATCCGGCAATTGCCATAGCTTCAAGCACTGCATGAGGATCGCCTTCAAGCACCGAACGGTCCATGAATGCGCCCGGGTCACCCTCATCTGCATTACAGACAACGTACTTTTTATCGGACTTGCTTGCCTTTGCAAACATCCATTTGCGTCCGGTCGGGAATCCGCCGCCGCCGCGTCCGCGAAGTCCGGAGTCGAGCACGGTCTGAATAACATCGTCGGGCGTCATCTCAAAAAGTACCTTTGCAAGCGCAAAGTAACCGTCCATTGCGATATACTCGTCGATCTTCTCGGGGTTGATGACGCCGCAGTTACGAAGCGCAACTCGCTTCTGTTTCTTATAGAAAGCGGTATTCGAGAGAGAAGCCTCGACATCCTCGTTTTCGGAACCGTGTGCCTGCTCGTTATAAACGAGGCGGTCCACTATACGTCCCTTAAGAAGATGCTCGCCGACTATTTCGGGAATATCGTCTATTGTGACACGGCTGTAAAAAGTGCCTTCGGGATAAACTATCATTATCGGACCGAGCGCACAAAGTCCGAAACAACCGGTCTGAACTACCTTGATCTCCTCGGAAAGACCGTTTGCCTCAAGCTCCTTTGTGAGCGCTTCGCGCAGTGCGGGGCTTCCGGAAGAAGTACAGCCGGTACCTCCGCAAATAAGTACATGTGAACGTACCATTTTCTCTTATACCTCCTCAGAATTAAAGCTCGGTGTTGCCGATCATATATTCGCTGACCGGCTTGCCGCCCTTGATATGCTCTTCAACGACTCTCTTTGCCTTTTCGGGGTCCATCTTTACATAAGTCGTCTTATTTTCAAGCCCGCCTTCAAACACCTCGACTACAGGCTCGTACTGGCAGATACCGATGCATCCGGTCTGCGTAACGGAAACCTTATCGGCAAGTCCCGCATTTGAAATCTCTTCAACAAATGTGCTGAGAACCGGACGTGCACCGGCGGAAATACCGCAGGTTGCCATTCCGACAACGATTCTGATATCGCCGCTTCCGGTACGAATAGCCACCTTGTCCTTCATCTGTTCACGGATGGCTTTGAGTTCTTCCAATGATTTCATTCTGAAAAAATCCTTTCTTATGGGTTTTATATTATTTTATTTTTGCCCGTACTGTTCTTCGAGGCTCTCGCGTATCCACGCAAGCACCTCGGGTACCGAAAGAGGAACATCCTCTCCCAGCACTTCCCTTATCTCGGAGGTATCAAGCCTAACATTTACTCCGGGAGCTGTATGAGTGAACAGAAAGTCCACGTCCGGACTGCCCTGAATAAGTGTAACGACCGTTGAAACGATATCCCCGAGCGGGATAAAATCTATACTGTCTTCACGGAACACAGCGGTAAGCTCCGTTCCGTGATCGGCATACTCCTTTTCGCTTCTGGATTTTATTTCGACATATCCTCCGGTCTGCTCCGCAAGCATCCGGAGAAACGGAACACCGAGTCCGACCTTCCGCGTCGTCCTCGTTGTAAAAAACGGATCCGAAAGCCGCTCAAGCTGCTCTTTCGTCATGCCGCAGCCGTCATCCTCAACCGAAAACGAAAATATACCGTCGTATTCGCCGAGCGAAATACTGATGTTTTTCGCACCGGCTTTTACCGAATTCATGGTAATGTCAAGAATATAAAGTGAAAGTTCCTTCATGTTGAGCCTCCCGTCCGAGAGAAGATCACACACCGCGCAAATATGCGATCACGGCATCCGCCGCGCCGCTTTTTTCGCAGTCAAGTTCAACATAATGCATCCTGTCGTTAATATCCGGAATATAGTGTGCATCGGAGCAGACAACGCGCCTTAAGTTTGCGATATGCGGATATTTCCGGACATAGAAGTCGAAATCGTTTTCGCTGTTAAGCTCATATGACGTAAATCCGGAGTCCTCCGGAAAAGCGCCGAGCACCGAAATAATTCCGTTTGCCTCTCTGTCGATATGTGCCGGATAACACGCGCCTCCGAGAGAAACGACCCGGCGGTAAGCTTCGTCGATTCCGACGGCAGCAGCGTTTATGAGAAGATTCTCTTCTTCACCTACAACGTTGTCGTCCTCATCCATTATGAGCTGTCTTCCGAATATCTCCGGCTTGTTCCTGTATCCGATTTTCACGGTATCGACAAAGCTGCCGAACTCAGATGCCGTGTCGAGGCTTGAGAACAGACAAATCATATGTACGTCCTCCGAAGTCGTCAACTCCATGCCGAACAGAGGAATAACGCCGTAAAAATCGCAGGCGCGGGAAAACGCACGGCAGTTTTTCACGGAATTGTGATCCGTCAGCGCGCATATATCAAGTCCGCCGAGCTTCGCCATTCCGGCAATCGAAGCGGGTGTCATTGAGTCATCCGCGCACGGGGAAAGGCAGGAATGAATGTGAAGATCGTAATAGAATTTCATAATTTCGCGCCGTCAATAAGTGCTATCGCTTCGCAGACCTCGTATGATGTCATCGGTGTGGTAAACACGCACACGCCCTTTTCGTCGGCAAGCCTGATATCATTGTTGTCAAAGCAGACATCCTCCGTGAGAATAACGCATGCTGTGCCAACAAGACTCGCAACCGCGATCACGTTGGTATTTGACATTATCGTCACCCAGATGCAATCAGGCAAAGCGTGACTCATCACCCAGCTCAGCATATCCCCTACATATACGCTTCTCGCTTCTCTTTCGAGTTCTCCGGAAATATGCTTCAGCGAGAGAGCTTTCATCAGCTTTTCAAGACTTATCTTCATCTTTGCCATTTTCCGTCTCCGTTCTCGACGCATCCTTTCTCATCTCGAGAGACTCATGAAAAAGCATACGCATTATTACCGTACAATCGTCAACGCAGGCGTCTCCGCGAACAACATCCTCGGCAAAAGCCGCGCACGTCGGCGCTCCGCAGGAGCCGCAGTCGATATCCGGCAGAGTTTTCCGTATTTCCTGGATATCGGACATCATGCGTATTGCTTCGGAACGGTCTTCGGCAAGCTTTCTTTCGGGAACATATTCGACGGGGGAATCGGACATTGCGTAATCCGGGATAACATTTTTCTCAAATGACTGATTCGGTGCGACCGGAAGATATCTTCTGAGGGACTGAAGTCTCGCTTTGGCTATGTACGGATTTGTGACGGTCATAACACCGCCGACGCACCCGCCCGGACAGGCATTGAGTTCGACGAAATCTAGCTCCGGAAAATCGGAATTGTCGATCTGCTCAAGAACGCGGATAACATTCTCTATTCCGTCTGCGGCGAGATATCGGTCATTGAATATCGCCGTAGCCTCACCGCCCGTTGACGCCCAACCGATTCCGATAACTCCGGACTCCGTTGACTTTTCGGGATTGCCTATTTTTTTCATGCGGTCGATAAGTTCAAAGTAAACATCTCTGACCGAAATCACACAGTCAATGCTGCTTTTTTTACCGACAAAAGAATTTTTAACATAGCTGACTTTCGCCGGACACGGTGAGATAAAGCATATGCCTATATCCTCCGGTGACAATTCTGGATGCTCGCTCTCCGCTTTCTTTCTCGCAAGCTCACCTGCGATCTCGATCGGTGGAAGTATCGGCATTACATTATCGCAGAGATATGGAAATCTCATGCCGATAAGTCTCACGATAACAGGACACGCCGAGCTTATGACAGGCTTTTTAACGCTGTTTTTTATCAGATATTCCCTCGAATATGCCGAGCAAAGCTCCGCTGCCTTAGCAACCTCGAACACATCGTCAAATCCCATGTCATGCAGACCTTGAACAACTATATCTATATCGTCAAGATTGTCAAACTGTCCGTAAAGGCTCGGCGCGGGAAGCGCAACCTTATACCTGTATTTCCCCATAATACCGAGGGGATCGTGATCTGCCTTTTTCGCTTTATAAGGACATACGCGTATACATTCTCCGCAGTCTATACACCGGTCTGCATCAATTCTCGCAAGCCCTTCCCTGACGCGGATGGCTTCGGTCGGGCAATGCTTGAGGCAGTGCGTGCACCCTTTGCACTTACCCGGATCGAGAGATACGGAGTGCTTATATTTTGTCATAATATGCTCCATCGATACACGGCGTCAGATTTTGACCGTCATCGTGATCTTTGTGCCGATCCCGACTTTACTGTCGATGTCCATCCGATCCGTATATTTTTTCATATTCGGCAAGCCCATCCCGGCGCCGAATCCGAGCTGACGTATATTATCCTTGGCGGTAGAATATCCTTCCTTCATGGCGAGTTCAACATCCGGGATACCGGGACCGTGGTCCTCAAGGACTATTATGATCTCGTCCGGAGTTACCGACACATCGGCGATGCCGCCGTTTGCGTGAATAACCATATTGATCTCACCCTCATACATGGCGATAGAAACGCGCCTTATTATATCCGGAGAAAATCCGAGCTGACGCAGGCGCTTCTTTACCTCTATGGAAGCTTCTCCGGCAGAGGAAAAATTCTCACCGTCAACATCAAAGTGAAAGTTGATGTTTTCAGCCATGTCACTGCACCGAGGCTCCGACAAGTCCTGCCGAAAACAATCTGCCGCACGCATCGTACATTCTCATGTCGGATTCCATCAGAACAATTGATATTGACTCGGCAAGCTCCGTCATTTCCGGAGTAGCCTTTTTACCGCGCACAAGAACAACACAGCGCATGTCCATCATGTCGGCAGTCCTTATGACCTGAGGATTCACAAGCCCGGTCAGAAGAACTCCCTGATCTTTGACAAAGGCGAGTACATCGCTCATCATATCACTGGCGCACGCCGAATAAACATCGGTTGAAAGGAGCTCTTCGCCGTAAAGGAGCTTTGCGGAAAGAAGCTCTTTTATCTCATGAATCTTCATAATTTTTATCTGTATTTGGCAAGAATACCGTCGAGCTCGGCGGGCTCGAGTCTTCCGTATACATCCTCGCCGATAGTAAGTACGGGAGCGAGACCGCACGCACCAATGCATCTTGTTGCATCAAGGCTGAAGCGACAGTCGGCGGTGATCTCGCCGTTCTTTACTCCGAGAAGGGTCTCAAGGCGCTCCATAAGCTTGCCGGAGCCCTTGACATAACAGGCAGTACCGAGACAGACACTTACCGGATGCTCACCCTTCGGATTGAGCAGGAACTGCGAATAAAAGGTTGCAACGCCGTATACCTCGGAAACCGGAATATCGAGCCCGAGTGCGATATAACGCTGAACTTCGAGCGGGAGATATCCGTAGATATCCTGCGCTCTCTGCATTATGGGCATGAGCGCACCCTCTTCGCCGCGAAGTTCCTCGATAACGGCGTCAAGCTCCTCCTTTTGCTTCTGGGTCCCGTTGAACGGGATCGTCGTCATTTTCTTTTTCATCTTGAAATTCTTCCTCCTGAGAGTTTTAATATATTAGATACTTTACAGTATACAAACAGGACAAATCGGCATCAGCCGAGTTTTTCGATTATTCTGTCGCAAGCCGAATCAAGATAATCGTTCTCCATAAGCTCTATTATTCCCTTGTCGCAGAGAGCCGAAAGCCGCTCGTCAATCGGAATCTGCGCAAGCAGCTCAATCCCGGTCTTTGCCGCAAGCGCTTTGACCTTGCTTTCACCGAAAACATGAAGCTCCCGTCCGCAGTCGGGGCATTTCACATACGACATATTCTCAACTATTCCGAGAATCGGAACATTCATGAGATTCGCCATATTTACGGCTTTTTCGACAATCATCGAAACAAGCTCCTGCGGAGTGGTTACGATAATTATGCCGTCAAGCGGAATAGACTGAAAGACAGTCAGCGGAACGTCGCCGGTTCCGGGCGGCATATCGACGTACATATAGTCAACGTCATCCCATATGACATCCGTCCAGAACTGCTTTACGGTTCCCGCAATCACGGGACCGCGCCAAACGACCGGTCTTGTCTCATCTTCAAGGAGAAGATTGACCGACATCATCTTTATCCCGGTTTTCGTTTCAAGCGGCAAGAGTGCATCTCCCGTGGTAAGGACTTCACCCTTTGCGCCGAAAGCCTTCGGTATCGAAGGACCCGTTATATCCGCATCGAGAATCGCAGTTTCATAATCGCGTCTGCGTGTGAGGACGGACAGCATCGACGTTACGATCGACTTTCCTACGCCGCCCTTACCGCTCACGATACCGATGACATGCTTCACCGAGCTTGCGGGATTCAAAGGCTCATGCTGTATCTCCCTTGAAGAACAGGAAGCGGAACAGCTTGAGCAGTCATGCGTACATTCATTGTTTTCCTGCATACAAACACCGTTTCTCCGGCAAGGATATTTTATGCGCCGTACCGTGCCGGACAGAACAACGCAATTATATAGATATATTGTATATCGAAATTCATTTTAATGCAAGGGGATTTTTAATATTTTGTGTTTTTTCCGAGATAATTCTCGAAAAAATGAAAACACCTCACAACATCTCACGCAAGAATCACTTGAAAAAGTAATTCAGAAAGACAATACACTGTAAAAATCAGCCTTTTTCTTTTGCCGGAAGCGCCATTGTCAGCGAGACAATCGTATCCGCCGCTATCCCCCAAACGAGATATACCCAAGGATAGAGCGCGGGAACGGAGAAAAATACCGACAGCAGAAATACGCACCGTACAGCCTGTGAAATCATAAGATATGTGCGCACGCTTTTCATCTTTCCGGAGAAGGTGCGTTCCTTCACGGCAAGTGCATTTATTCCGTTCTCCTCGTCAAATATATCTGAAGAAAAGATAATGTCCGCCATAGACCGTACATCCTTGCGCCTCATGCCGAAAGCGCGGTTTGCTTTGACATATATCTTGAGGAAAGACGCCGCAAGTGAATTCTTGTCCTCATCGGAAACTGCCGCGAAAGCGACTTTCCTTCCCGATTTTTTTAGGAATTCAATTACCGCCGCACGCTTTTCATCTCTGTTTATTCCGTCATAAAGACACACTGCCGATATCTGACCCGGCTGTAGGTTTATTCTTTTCAAACTTTTCAGATTATCCGGCGTTATAATCGGTACGTCACGGCGGCATCCTCCCGTAAACAGAGCCGTATCTGCAGGAGATGACGAGAATGCAAGCACAGCTTTTTTACCGTCCGCCATTTTACGGACAGAAGCCAGCGCAGATTGAGAGACGGGTTCGCACACGGCGACAAAACCTATAAATGTCATCGATGTCTGAAGCACGGAAAGGCGCGAAATATTATTATAAGGAGAAACGCGCTTTGAAATCGCAATAATACTTCTTCCTCTTTTACAGTATGTATCAGCACATTCGCGGATATATCCCTCTGTATATGTATCGAGGAAGCGCGCCTCGCCGTGTACAAGAATTTTTTTGCAGAGCGGAAGGATCTCGTCGATGTCCCCCGTGCAGGCGGAATAATATTCTCCGTTTTCAACATACAGCGATGTTGCGCACGGGTTGTTTTCATCCTTGGCCCGGAATCCGAGAATACCGATACCGGAAACAAGGTCGCTCTCACCGAGAGATGCAGCCCTGCAAAACGCTTCGACCGCCGCCTTTGACCCGTCCGATATGTCTCCGGACTCGAACAATTCTCCGACCGTCCCCGGAAGAGTTACCGAATTCAGAGATAAAATTTTAAACAGCTCCCGGGCATCCGAGTCATTCTTAAACTTCGCATCCTCTCCGCGGTCGCGTCCCGAAACAAACACCGCTTCAAGCTCGGTTTCTCCGGTTTTTATGTCGCCGATATCGCGGACGACAAATACATCGGAATCAGCCGCAAGC
Organism: uncultured Eubacteriales bacterium; assembly: GCA_900550625.1. Lineage (GTDB taxonomy): Bacteria > Bacillota > Clostridia > Oscillospirales > CAG-272 > UMGS1312. The sequence continues at coordinate 7,279 of URSW01000003.1, read as the reverse complement.
TCCGCCGACGACGGATTTCTCAGGATCACTCCGTTTTTTTGCAGCGTAATAATTGTCCTCAGGCGGCAAAAGTACAATACATTCAGATAAACCGCTGCCGCGCTCGATGACGCAAATGACAATGCGCCTATGAATATATCGCTTATGCTGTATTTCCCGCCGAGCAAAAAAATGCAGGCTACCGTATAAATCAGCGAAAACGCAAGGAGAAGCGCCGCAAAAAAAGCGCCGTCGCGGCGAGCCTTTGCAATATCCTTTGCCTCGCCGTATCCTTCGATTTTTTTCGTGCCGCGCTTTTTATATACGAGCGTATGCTTGCCACACGCAACCGCAACGGCACGGGCATGACCGGATACCACTTCGGACGAAGCGAAAACCATGTTGCTCCACTTTTCGCACGGTGTATTTGCGGTACTGTCCGTCAGCCGCCCGGGAGCTTTCGGAACCGCGCCGGAATTGTCCGTTACTCCGTTTTCGATAACCGAAAGTCCGTTTGACTCTATTATCCTCAGATCGGCGCCCGCGGTATCACCTTTGCGGAGAATAACAATATCGCCCGGCACAAGCTCATCCGCAAAAATATTTTTCATTTTTCCGTCGCGCACCACCGATACGCGAAAAAGTCCGGAACGGACATTCGAAGAAACGGCACGCCTGTACAGAAATTCACAGCATATTCTGAATCCGCAGGACACAAAAAGGACAGCGCAAATAACGGCAAATGCGGGATACTGTCCCACAAATGCCGTTATAAACGCCGAGATCAGAAGGAGAAGCACCGGCGCATCAAACAGGTTGGCAAAAACAATATTTTTCGCCGATACCTTCTCCGTCTGCCATATTGAATTGAATCCGAATCTGCCGCGTATACGCGACACCGCATTTTCAGAAAGTCCGGCGTGAATATCAGCGGCAAAAGCTTCGATTATCTCTTTTTCCGTAAGATACTGCCACCTGACTTCGTTCTTCATCAAGATACCCCTTCCTCAGATTGCCGAAACGGTTATTTCTCCGTCAGACACATCCGCAGAAACCGCGGAAAGCTTTCCGCGTGCTTCTATTATCCTGCCGGCAATCCTGTCCTCTATCTCTGTCTGTATAAAACGTCTCATATTGCGCGCTCCGTATTTAACGGAATAGCTCTTTTCCGCAACAAGACCCGCGAGGGCATCCGTATACGAAAAGGAAATGAATTTATCCGCGAGAGTTTTTTTGAGATCGTCAAGCATTATAACGGCGATCTCCTTGAAATTCTCGGGAGTCAGCGAATTGAACGTAATGATCTCATCGACGCGGTTCAGAAATTCCGGGCGGAGGAACTCGGAGAGAGCCTTCATCGTTTTATCCGATCTCGATTTCGACTGATTCTCGGAAAATCCGGGAGTCTGTGCGCTGCCGAAGGAACCGGCGTTGGTCGTCATAACGATCACGGTATTTTCAAAGTTTACAGTTCGTCCCTGAGAATCGGTTATTCTTCCGTCGTCGAGTATCTGAAGAAGAATGTTCATAACATCCGGATGCGCTTTTTCAATCTCGTCAAAGAGTATGACCGAATACGGATGGCGGCGGATCTTTTCGGTAAGCTGACCCGCATCATCGTAGCCCACATATCCGGGAGGCGCACCGATCATCCTCGACACCGAGAACTTATCCATATACTCGCTCATATCAAGTCTTATCAAGGTTTCCGGAGTCTTGAAAAGGTCTGCCGCAAGAACACGCACAAGCTCGGTCTTTCCGACGCCCGTCGGTCCTGCGAAAATGAACGATACCGGCTTACGTTTTGCGGAAACACCCACACGTCCGCGTTTTACTGCACGGGCAACCGCCGACACCGCTTCGTCCTGCCCGATTATTCTTTTGCGAAGTCTCTCCTCGAGATTCTCCAAGCCGGTAAATTCATCTTCATTGATCGTCGAGGCGGGTATGCCCTTCCAAATCTCGATGACATCGGCAAGATCGGAGACCTTCATTTCCACGCTTTCGCATGCCGGAGTAATTTCATTTATGCGGTTTTCTATCTGAAGCTCGCGTGCCTTTACCTCTGCAAGGCGCTCATATACTTCGGGTTTAACGTCGCTGCCGTCCGCAGCCTTGGTCTCAAGCTCGGCATGCTCCGTCTCGAGAGCCTTCTTTTCGTCGATAAGCTGTGCTCTCTCGTTTATCCGCGGAGATGAAAGAGATATGTGAGACGCCGCCTCATCGATAAGATCAATCGCCTTATCGGGAAGAAAACGGTCGGTTATATATCTCTCGCTCAGCTTGACCGCATATGAAAGTACAGAGTCCGGAATCTTTATGCCGTGGTACTCCTCATAATAATGCTTTATTCCGCGAAGAATTTTTTCGGTGTCCTCAAAGCTCGGCTCATCCACAAGCACGGGCTGAAATCTTCTTTCGAGGGCGCTGTCCTTCTCGATGTATTTTCTGTACTCGGTCATCGTGGTGGCGCCGATAACCTGAATTTCTCCACGCGAAAGCGCCGGTTTCAGTATGTTTGCGGCGTTCATGCTTCCCTCGGCATCACCCGCGCCGACTATGTTGTGGACCTCGTCAATGACGAGAATTATGTTTCCCGCCGCTTTCACCTCATTAAGAAGCCCCAGCACTCTCGATTCAAACTGCCCGCGGAACTGCGTACCCGCAACGAGAGCGGTAAGATCCATAAGATATATTTCGCATCCGCGGAGTCTGTACGGAACATCTCCCGAGACTATCTTCTGCGCAAGCGCTTCTGCAATCGCGGTTTTTCCGACACCGGGCTCACCTATGAGGCAGGGATTGTTCTTCTGCCTGCGGCAAAGTATCTGTATGACGCGGGCAAGATCGCGTTCTCTGCCTACGATCCTGTCAAGAGCGCCCGAACGCGCCTTCTCGGTCAGATTCTGACAATAAGTATCTAGATACTTGCGCTCCTTCTGCTTTTTCCCGTTTCCCTTCTCCTTGCCGTCTTTACGGTCTTCTGATGTCCCCGGCATACTGTTTATAAGCTTTTGGAAGTTTATTGCCGGAGCGCGTCCGTCCGATTCTTCATCATCGGTTCCGTCCGCCGAAAAAGGAAAATTATCGGGCAGATTTGCTCCCGATTCCTCCAAAGACTGAATAAAGTCCTCGACATCGGAGTTCATCTGCTCGATATCCTGATCGCTCAATCCCATTTTCTTTATCATATCGTCAACGGGCTTTATGCCGAGTTCCCGTGCGCACTGTATGCACAGTCCCTCCTGCTTTGATTCCCCATTTTCGATTTTTGTAATGAATACCACTGCCGCACGCTTGCGGCATCTTGAACAAAGTGTCATCAGATATTTGCCCCTTCTCCGGCATCGCTTTCACCGGCATTCCTGTTCTTTTTCTTTTTGAGATAATTGAAATAATACATAACCAGAGCGCCCGCAGCGCAAAGCGCGGCAACGGCACAAAGCAAATTTACGCCGAAAACGCTCATTTTACCGCCGAAAAGTAATATAGCGCACACTATCGCATAAAACAGAACGACCGCAGCCTTACCGAAATAACGGCTCACGCCGATCTCATGTTTTTTTCTGAAAAGCAGTATGGCTCCTGCTCCCATAAGAAGTTCCTTTGCGGCAAAAAATACAAATATCCACCACGGGACAAGACCTTTGAATGCAAGGCAGAAGAGCGCCGTGCACTGCATCAGCTTGTCCGCAAGAGGATCGAGAATCTTTCCGACCTGCGTTACCCAGCCGAAACGTCTTGCAAGCCGTCCGTCAACGACATCCGTGATACCGGAAAGTATAAATATTCCGGCTGCCGCGGCAAGTCCGTCCGGATAGTATGCAAAGAAAACGTATGCAAACGCAAATACGAGAGCTATACGTATCGCAGAGAGAATATTCGGAATATATTTAAGTTTCATCCGTGCCTCCGCTAAGACATTAATTTATTTACCAAGTTAAGTACACTATGCTCGGAGAAGAATTTAACAAGCAATGTTTTATCTACCACATCCTGCCCGAAAAGCTTCGGCGAGATCGGTCCGAGCGCAGAAACGAGCGTCGCACAAAGTTCGCTGTATATCATAATAAAAAGTACGGCAAGGATCAGTCCGAAAACAAACCCGAGAAGCGTATTTGCTGTTTTCAGTACGGGAAGTTTAAACGCACCGTCCACAACACAGGTTACAACCTTGAGAACGACGAACGCTATTATAAAAATAACAACAAACGCGCACACCGTAGAGATCATGTTTACGATCGGCTCTGCTATTGCTTTCGAGAGAGTCATGACGGCTTCGTCCCCGGTCTCCGTCATTGATTTAACAAGTGCTTCAAGAGACTCCGCATTTCCGTGATAACGCTCTATTATAGACGAAAGCGTCTGCGGCATATCCGAAAACAGCGAGGAAAGGTCGTAGCTTCCGTCAGATGCCGGCACAAGTGAACGTATCGTATCGGCTATCCCTCCGGACACAGACTCCATAAAGAATTTTTCCTTTATGAAATTTGCAAAGTACGGAGTAAAAGTATATGCCGCAATCGCGGAAATTACAGATGAAAGCAGCGACATGACTGTTTTGACAAACCCTCGCTTTGTACCAACAGCAACGCAAACAATACACATAACTATAAGTATCGCGTCAAGAATAAAGCTCATATGGCCCTCCGTGGAATTTTACTTTTCCCGCCCAAAAACGGCACGGCTTTCGGTCTGCGTACTAAGCAAAGCGAAATTTCCCATTTCGTTTATGAATCTTGAATCAATCGGGGCATCGCACTCGTCGACCGTATCGGTACCGGAATATCTCAGCGTTTTTCCGGGGGTGAGAACGTATACATACTCTTCATTATGCGATATATCATCCACTTTCCTGTCTATCTTAATATTATATCTTATATTTCCCCCGTTGTCAAATATTATTATTGTGTTTTTATACCCCATAACATTTTCGGAAAGAGAAACCGCAAACGTATCTCCGTTGAAATCAAACGCTGAAATCCCCGCCGCCGAAAGCTGATACGTGGATCGGAGAGTGCCGTTTTCATCAAAGAAAAGCACCGCCTTATCGCATATCACGGCAAAGGATCCGTCGGAGAAGAATTCCGAATCAAGCGGAACCATACCGTCTCCCGAGTAGCTTGACAACGGGGTATCGCTTCCCTTCGAATAAAGCTCCGTCTGCATCTGAAACGACGCGCCAGCTGTGTCAAGGGTCACGATAAGAATCTTTTTGCCGTCGTCCGACAGAGACACGTCGGTCACGCATTTGCTTTTATAGTAGTCCGCCTCGCATTCAAATGAAGAATTGTAGTATGAAATGACATATCTCGAATCGCGCGCGCGGCGCACAAGGACAAATTCGCCGCTGTCGCTTATATCCGCATTTTCTATAACCGAATCCGCTTCCCTCGAAAACACCCGCGTAAGATTTGTATAAAGCGAATACGTCGTGCCGCCGAGATCATACGCAAGAAGATATTTTTCCGAAGGAACGATAACGGGAGAATCCATTCCCGATGGATAAGTAAACATTTTCGATGCCGAGCTGTCATAAAGCGTAACGGAAGAATTTCCCGCCACGGCAAGCGCTCCCTTATATACGCATACGCTCATTTTGTTCTGCTCGTCGTACGTCACGTCCGAAAATCCGGAATTAATGTTTCCCGACGATCCGAAATCCCTGAGAAGATACGCCAGATTGTCATATGTAATATATGACCGATACGCGGTAAGCATAACCGTAAGATAGACAAAAAGCAGTACAAGCACAGCGTACTTGACGCGCATAAACCATCCGGAAACGCGCAGATAGTATTCGTTTACGTTATTTTCGGCTTCTTCCGCCGAAATACGGCGCGGGATAAGGCTTTTTTTTCTTGGTTTCGGCATTTTCACACCCCAATCATCATAAACGGGATATTTTAATCTCCGGGCATCGTGTTTTCCGACGCGCAAGCACGTCATTCGTTCGTACCGCATATTCTTACATATCACATCAATCGAAGATTTCACATATAACTTGAACATGCAGAACGCGATCCTCGACAAGCGAACAGCCGCGAATCTTATCAGACTCAGTCCGCTTTCCAATCCGGCTCTTCGGCATATTCAACACGTTTCAGATACAGCCCGTGAGGCGGTGCCGTTACTCCGAGACACGAACGCTCGCCGGATTCGAACGCTCGCCGGATATCCGCCTCATTCAGTCTGCCGGCTGCGGCATCCGTGAGTGTTCCCGTCATTATTCTCACCATATTGTAAAGGAATCCGTCCGCTTTAACGTTGAATTCGATAAGTGAATCGCTTCGCCGCACCACGGATGCCGACGACACGGTACGCTCCGTCGATGAAACAGACGAACCCGCCGACATGAACGCATGAAAATCATGCTTTCCCACAAAGCAGGAAGCAAGTTCGGACATAGTGCGAAGCATATCGTCGGAAAAATTATACGGAATCCGCCACACACGACCGTAAAGAAACGGATTCTCAACGGCGCCGTCAAGGATACGGTACACATATTCCTTTCCTAACGCGCCGTATCTCGGGTGGAACGAATCGGGGACAAATGCGGCGCCGATCACCGCAATATCGTTCGGAAGGTATCTGTTCATCGCGTGATGAACACGATCTGCCGGAATTGAAATTTCGCCTTCGGAGAATCCGCTCATTCCCGCCGGAGAAACCGAGCAGACAAAAGCAAGCGCGTGAACTCCGCTATCCGTTCTGCTGCATCCGCACACATCACACGGACGCGAAAATACCTTCTCACACGCTTCATTGAGGCGTTTTTGAACCGTATCCGCATTGGGCTGAACCTGAAACCCCGCATATTCCGAGCCGTCGTACATAAGCTTCAGCAAAATCTTCACGTTTCAGGCACTTCCTTTCGGGTGGCGGAATCATCCGCACTATATTAAAGAGACATACTGTATCCCGGAGCATATCTGTTGATTAGCATGACCGCAGCTCCGGCAAAAACAACAAGAAGCACGGCAACAAAATCCACGATTCCCGCGTGAAGCACGTTCATTCTCGTGCGTCCTTCGCCGCCGGTGTAGCATCTGCATTCCATGGCATTTGCAAGATCGGAGGCACGTCTGAATGACGATACGAAAAGCGGTATCAGAATCGGTATCAAAGCCCGTGCACGCTTTATGAGCCCTCCCTCGGAGAAGTCTGCACCGCGTGCCGCCTGGGCGTTCTTTATCTTCGAAGTCTCCTCTATCAGCGTCGGTATAAACCGAAGCGCGATCGTCATCATCATTGAAAATTCATGAACCGGCACATGGATGCGTGCGAGCGGCGAGAGCAG
>URSW01000002.1 GCA_900550625.1 uncultured Eubacteriales bacterium | reverse complement strand
ACTTCAAAAAACAACTCGCCGTTCACCTTCGGAAATACAATAACTTTCCCATGCGTCCGCTTAACTGGATTTCACCCAAGGCTACTCTCGATAATTTTTTGAAGCACAATGTAACATATCATTGACAAACCGACAATATAAAAAACAGTGCTTCGCGCGCATTTTTCTTTCATCTAAAACATAACGCGCTGTTGACAAAGAGATAGCGATAAAGTAAAATAATATAGGCGGGGTGCGTGTATCCGTACGTGAGATGTTTTTCGGATACCGCAGTCAGCCGTGAGAGCGTTTGTTGCCGTTTGGAGGCGTGAGAATCTGTAATGAGTGGTAAAAGTCATATTTCTTCGCGGATACGTTCTGCGTCTTTGTTTATAGCGGCGGCGGCCGTTCTGCAGTTTTTGTGCGTGATGCTTTTTACACCGCAGGGCTTGTCGGTGCTTTATCCCGCCGTTCTGCGTTTTTCTTCCGAAAAGGTGGCTTTTGACGGAGCTTTCACCGAGTATTACGATATACGAGATGAATTTTCCGATTCCGAGGTGTTTATCGTCGGCGCGGACACCGGAGTAAGCGCAACATATGACGCAATACTTGATTACATACGTTTTCTCAAACAGACTGCCGATATTTCGGTTATCGCAATAGACACGTCCACATATAAGGAGGATGCAATAAACCTTTGTATTGCTTCGGAAAACGAAGCGCAGTTTCAGGAGAATATGAAAAAACTGCGTGATATCGGACGGGATACCAAGGAATTTTACAATTTTGTACGTGAGCTCTACAATATAAACTCCGCGCTTACGCCTCAGCGAAAGCTCAGATTGGTGTCGGATAATGTCCCGACGCTCGAAAGAAGCACCGTAAAAAGGATGGACGACCGTATCCTTTCGGATTGGCCGACGGACAGCACGGTTTCGAAGGTTTTCGGAATGACGGATCCGGGAGAGCTGATTGCATATATGAGATCAAATGAGGCGAACTTCCGCGAATACCTCGGTAATGAAAAATACGAAGAATTTATGGAGATCGGCCGTCATGCCGAAGCGGGGGATTACGTTCAGTGGCAGTTTTCCGGAAAACTCGATGAACTGTATTCCGGAGAAAAGATGCTTGTAATTTGCCCGGCTGAGTTTCTCGATGTCTCCGATCCGCTCGGCGGATATCTTTCCGAAAAAACTTACAGCGTCCGCAGTGTGCAGATTCGTTATTCCTCATGCGAATCTCTTTCATCGGACGGCACAACTGCTCCGGTCGATGATATAACTCTGCCGTTTACTTCGGAGAATGAGGTGCGCTTTGTCTCCGGAAAGTCCGTGTCAGGCTTTTTCGGGTATTACGGAAAAGTGGCAAATCCCTTCGCAAAGGAGGACCGCGCGAACCTCGGAGCGGCACTTGAAAATTTCTCGACCGAAAACTTTTTTGTCATATGTAATTCCGGAGCGTCATCTTATGCGGAGGTCAAGAAGTGATCGAATTTGAAAGCGAAGAGATCGAAGATGCCGCGATGAACGGAGATATTCCGATAGCGGCGGCGTTTGAAGTATATCTCGAAGCGGGAAAAGCCCCCGAAATACTTACATATCGGTGCACGGAAGATATCGCGCGCGAATTTGAAAAGAGATTCTCCGACGATCCGCTCGGAAATGCGGCTTCGAATTTTATAACGGCTCGCTTCATGGATTTCTATAAGAAATCAGGTATGATGTTTGACCGCAAGTCAAGCAGAGTTATCTGCGAATATTTTATCTGCGATGCAGAACGGATTCCGGAATATGACCGCACCGCTGCAAAAATCTGTGAAAGCGGCATTGAATATCCCGCGGCGGACGGTCTTTCCGACAGCTGCACCGACGGCGGGCTTTGTTCTGCTGTTGTAAAAGACGGAAAAACGGTTGCGGTCGCCGGGATCAACGATTTTTCGGATGATTCTTCGACGGAAGTGTATGTCGAATGCGCGAAGGCTTACAGGAGACGGGGGTATGCCCGCTGCGCGCTTTCCGCTCTCTGTGAATTACTTATTTCCGAAGGAAAATCGGTGTCATATAAGACATGCGCCGCAAACATTCCGTCATGCCGTCTTGCGGAAAATGCGGGGTTTTCCGAGATCGGGCGAAGGTTGACGGCGATAGGCGTCCGCCCCGACGAATGTGAATGAAGCGTATTAAAGAAAGGAAAATGCAACATGGCTTTTGATGCGGGAATGATGGCTTTTTCCGTAAAGGAAATATCAGCTTCTCTTGTTGGCGGAAAGGTTGAAAAGATATATCAGCCTTCCCGCGATGAAATAATAATTCTTGTGAAGAACGGACCGACAAGACGTTTGAAAATATCAGCGGGTGCCTCTCCGATGATCGGTATGACGGAAAAAAAGACCGAAAATCCGGAAAAGGCACCGATGTTTTGTATGCTGCTTCGCAAACACCTTTCGGGAGGGCGAGTCTCCGGAGTTTCTCAGCTCGGATTTGAAAGATGTATCCAGATATCGTTTGATTCATACGACGAGCTCGGATTTCCGACCGAAAAGCACATTATCGCCGAGGTGATGGGCAAGTATTCCAATATTATACTTACGGACGGCGAAGAAAAGATAATCGCCGTGCTCAAGCCCGTCGAGCTTTCCGACAAACAGCTGCGTCCGATATTGCCGGGGATGCGCTACGAGCTTCCGCCGGCGCAGGCAAAATCGGATCCGACATCATATGATACCGACTTTGCGGCTGTCCTTGCAGAGTATTCGGACACAACTCCTGCGTCGCGCGCGGTCTGCGCGGCTTTTCTCGGCATATCATCATCCAACGCCGCCGAGCTTGCTTTCCGTGCGGGCGGCAGCACCGACATTCTGCTCGGCGAATGCCGCGACCGCCTTGCGTCGGAGCTTTCTTCATTCCGTAAAATGATCGGCGAAGGCAGCGGCACACCTACCCTTGTTAGATACGGAGAAAACGGAGAACCGAAGGATTACTCTTTCCTTGACCTGACTTATTACGGCGAAGACGTTAAAAAGGAGCATCCGGAAAGCTTTGCCGCACTTTTTGATATTTTCTTTGAGGAGCGCGGACGCGCGGAGCGGGTGCACCAGCGTGCTTCGGATATAGAAAGATTTATCTCAAATACCGAAGCAAGGCTGAAGAAAAAGCAAGCCCTTCTTTCATCGGAGTTGCTTTCGGCGCAGGACAGCGAAAAATACCGGCTTTGGGGCGACTTGATAACCGCTAATATTTATCGGATAGACCGTAATTCCGATAAGGTGCTTCTTGAAAACTATTACGACGAGATGAAGCCCGTGGAAATTCATCTTGATACAAGACTGACGCCTCAGGCGAACGCACAGCGCTTTTATAAAAAGTATCACAAATCCAAAAACGCGGTCGTTCAGCTTGAAAAACAGCTTGAGCTCGCCGCGCAGGAGCTCGGGTATATAAAAAGTGTCGAGGACGCGCTGTCACGCGCCGACGGTGAAAAGGAGCTCGCACAGATACGCGAGGAGCTTCGTGATGCGGGATATGCGTCGAAAATAAAGCACAATCCGTCCGCAAAGAAAAAAACTGCACCGTCGTATCTGACGTTTCGCACCGAAGGCGGATACACCGTATACTGCGGAAAAAACAATATTTCAAACGATTACATCAGAACTCATCTCGCTTCAAAGAACGATTGGTGGTTTCATGTGAAGGACAGACCGGGATCGCATGTTGTGATGATCACAGACGGGGACGAGCCTTCCGAGAAAGATTTCACCGAGGCCGCAACCGTCGCCGCCGTTCATTCTTCGGCGCCCAAAGGCGCTTCGGTTCCGGTTGATTATGTGAAGGTGCGCGAGCTGAAAAGACCGTCGGGCGCAAAACCGGGATTCGTGATATACCACACGAATTGGACTGCATATGTGACCGCAGACGAAGCTGCGGCAAAAGCGTTTGAAGTTAAAAAGAATTAAGAAACAAAAAGGATCTGCACGCAGGTCCTTTTTGTTTTGGAAAGAAACGACTTTTTGCGTGCGCGGTGGTGAATTTCCTGTGGTCGAAACGGAATCAAAAGCGTTTTCGCTTTTTATTAAGTACCTGTAAACAGTTGTCGCTTTCGTTGTAAACAGTAGAATTGTCACCTTTACAAGATAAAAAATAACCGATATAATAAAAATGAAGATATAAATTATGTGTAAAATTGACGAAATAAATATTGAATACACGGCTGGGAGTGATGCGATATGCGTTTTATTAAATCATGATCCGATGATGCCGAGTTGTACCCCAAAGTAAGAAAGGAAAACAAAAATGAAAAAACACATTTTTTCGTTTACGGCATTTTGTCTCGTTTTTTTGATGGTCTTTGGAGTTTTGTCGTTTTATTCATGCAATCGGTCGGAAAATCCCCCGGACACTCAGACCGAGAATTCCGGTAAAACGGAAACCACGGCTGCTCCGTCGGCGGGCGAAGTCGTGAGCGGTGTTGAGAACGGAGCGTGGATCGACGAAGAGCTTCTCGTGAAACGCCTTCAGTCTTTTCCCGCGGTCGAAAAGCTGAAAAGCAGCGCGAAGGGCGACATTATTCCCGTGCTTATTGAACTCTCCTTCGGAGACCGTGATATCTTCGCCGAGGCGGATGCATATGCCGAAAACGTAATTTCGGGAAAAGATGTGTCCTCTGTCGAAAAAGCGTTTGATAAAACCGTGGGCGAAAAAGTCAACGCTTCCGTTTCCGAAAAGGTCGGCGCTCTTCTTGAGAATGATCGCGCGGCGGCGATCCGCGAGGCGAGAGATGCTTACATATCGGAAGTAAATTCTTCGACATACAAAGAGTTTTTCGCAAAGAAAAACATATCGTTAAAAGACGAAGCGTATACGGATCTGCTCACGCCGTGGATGTATAATGTCGAGCTGAGTGCAGAACAGATCGTCGATATTCTTAAAAACGATTCCGAAGTTTACGTTGAGATTCTCGGACTGACGGAAGAGCAGAAAGCAAACGCCGCCAAAACTCTGAAAGATTGGGCTGATGTCGAGTTTCTCGTAAAACGCCTGAGAGATCCTCTTGCAGTCGAGAAGATTAGACACAGCGCGGAAGACGATACTGTACATGTGAGCATGGATTTGTATCTCGGCGACCGTGACGTGAGTGCGGAAGCCGAAGCATATGCTGAAAGCATTATTTCCGGTGAGGCGCCCGCTGCCGGAGAAAAATCTTTTGATACTGTCGCTGCGGAGAAAATCAGCGCTTCGGTCACTGAGAAAATTGCGGGAATGCTTTCGGATAATAAAGAAGACGCAAAAAGTACTGCAAAATACGCTTATCTGAAGGAAATAAATGCCGCGGCTTTCAGAGAGCTTTTTGAGAATACGGGAGTAACTGTGAGCGACGATGCCGCTTTGCTCATATCTTCGCTCACCGATATCGAACTGAGTGCTAAGCAGCTTGTCGATATTCTTAAGAGTAATCCGAATGTTACGGTTGAAATTCTCGGATTGAGAGATACGCAGGGACATGATTTCTGATCGAGCGGATCGGTATAAAAGCCGCCTTTGCCCAAACGGGCAAAGGCGGCTTTTCTGCGCATTGAAAAATATCATCTCACGGCTGAGCCGCGATTCGGACTCCGAAGCATTTGCTGCCGTCTGTTTCCGAGAGCGTCACTCTGCATATTTTTCCTACAAGTTCTTCGCTTCCTTTAAATGACGTCTCTATGAAATGCTCGGTATGTCCCGTCAGCTTCCCATCGGCGAATTTTTCCGCGAGCACGTTGACTTCTTTCAGACGGTGGCGAATAACATAATCCGAAAGGAATTCGGAGCGTATTTTCTCATCAAGGGAGGAGAGTATGCGAACCCGCTCACGCCTTACCTCAACGGGAACTTGCCCCGGCATTGAAATAGCCTCCGTTCCTTCGCGCGGGGAAAACGGAAAAGCATGAATATGAAGAAAACGCGCTTCTCCGAGAAATTCCGCCGTTTCCGAGAACAGCTTATCGCTTTCACCCGGAAATCCGGCGATTATGTCGCATGAAAGGGTAACCTCGCCGTAGGCGCTGCGGATGTTTTCGATCAATGCTTTTGCCTGAGAGGCATTATAGCGCCGTCTCATCGCGGCGAGGATTTCGGACGATCCGCTTTGAAGCGATATGTGAAAATGCGGGAGCACCTTCGGAAGAGCCGAAAGCCTTTTCGGAAAATCTCCGCGCATTGACGATGGATCGAGAGAACCCATTCCGATCCGCTTTATTCCGCCGATAAGCGAGATATCGCGCAAAAGCTCGTAAAGACCGTACCCGTTTCCGAAGTCCCTGCCGTATGAAGCCGTTTCGATTCCCGTGAGGATCACTTCGCATACACCGGATGACGCGAGCGCTTCAACTTCCGAAATAACGTCATCGGGAGACTTTGATCTCGCCGGACCGCGCGCCTTGGGGATGATACAGTACGCGCATCGGTTGTCGCATCCGTCCTCGATTTTGACGTAAGCACGCGCACGCACGGCGCATCCTCCGCTCAGAGCGCCGCACTCCTCAAATGATTCGAAATCCTCCGGAAAATCGTCTCCCCGATACGCGGCGCCTTCGGCAAATCTTTTTACCGCTTCAATGACGCTGCTTTTGTTTTTGTTTCCGATTACGGCATCTACACCTTCGATGCTTTTCGCGGCATCGGGCGATATCTGGGCAAAGCATCCGGTGACAATGACGTGATCGGATACGGCGCGGCAGCGACGTATGAGCTGGCGGCTTTTGCGGTCGCTTTCCGCAGTCACCGTGCAGGTGTTGATTATTGATACATCCGCTCTCTCGTTTGCCGTCACGATGCGAAAGCCCTCCGCACAAAGCGCAGCGGCGATAGCGTCCGATTCGTACTGATTCGCACGGCAGCCGAGAGTGTGTATGCAAATACTGAAATTCTTTTCTGACATAAAAGCAACCTTTGCCAAAAGAGAAAGCGTTTACGCGCTTTCTCTTTCAAAATAATATTTTTTGTTGTGCGTTGAAATTGACATTATAAGACCGAGACAAATGTAAAGAGAGAGGATCGACGAACCGCCGTATGAGCAGAAGGGAAGAGTTATTCCCACAACAGGCACCATTGCGAGACACATTCCGATGTTCTCGAGAGTCTGCGCCATCATGAGAGCCGCAACTCCCGCGCAGATAAGCGCACCGTAATCCTTCCGCGCAACACGCGCAAGCCAGATCATACGGACTGTCATGGTCGCGTTAAATGCGATATATGCAAATGCACCGAGAAATCCGAGCTTTTCACATAGCACCATGAAAATAAAGTCGGAATGATTTGCGTGAACGGCTTTGAAGGCTTCTCCGCCGAAAAGCCCCGCGCCGCGGAATCCGCCGGAAATTATCGCATTACGGCTGTTTATCGCATCCCATCCCCATTTAAGGGGATCGATATCCGGATTGAATCCGGCAATAATCCGCATCTGCTGATGCTCGGCAAGATGAGACCAAAGTATCGGCGACAGAATGAGAATCAGCGCGCCGACAAAAGCAAAATACCAAAGCGAAAGCCCCGCGCAGAAAAGCATGACGGCGATTATCGCCATAAAGACAAGCGCCGACCCGAGGTCCTTCGAAAGAAGGACGCATCCGACGATTATCCCTGCGTGAAGTGCAAGCTGAAGCACGTTCGTGAACTTGTTTATGTTGCTTTTGACCCGGTCGATATGCTTTGAGAATGTGCAGATAAAAAGTATCTTTACAAATTCTGACGGCTGCATATCAAGATTTATTATCGGTATGTGTATCCAGCTTCTGTTTCCCGAGCCGTTGTCCGTGCCTATCACCATCAGTGATGCAAGCATGATGACGGAGACAATGAACATCGGAAGGGCAAAGCGGGATATTATCGCATCGTAGTCGATGAGAGATATGGCAAGCATAATACAAATGCCGATCACGGTTGCACCGAATTGCACATAGAACCGACGTATTCCGAATACGCTCTGTCCGCCGTATAGTACGAGCAGGCTGAGAAAGTTCATTCCGAGAGCGCATATTATTATTACGAAGTCAAGCTGCCGGAGCCTGTCCGGGATACTTGTTGAAAATTCCTTCAGCCTGCATCACCTCCGTCTGAATTTTAACCGAGCGCGGGATAAGGCGAAAATCAATATGCCTTGCCCCAGCAAACCATCTTGTCGGCGGGCTTTCCGCAGCAGACGCACTTGTCCGAGATCTTTCTCTGATCGAGAGGAACGCAGCGTGAACCGAGCCCGGTCAGCTCCTTGACCTTGTCCTCGCATTCTTCGCTGCCGCACCACATTGCAAATGCGAATCCGTCGCCGTGTTCCGCAACCGCTTTGCCGATCTCCTCGATGCTTGTGCAGTCGTAGGAGCGTCTCTTGCGGTTCTCAAGCGCCTTTTCGTACATTTCGTCGCGGACGGTGCGAAGTCTTTCATCGACACTCGCCTCAAGCTCGTCGAGCGAGACGAACGTCTTTTCACGCTTCGTTCTTGTAACCATAACGCACTTATTTTCGGCAATATCGCGCGGACCGATCTCGATTCTGAGCGGCACGCCCTTCATCTCATACTCGGCGAACTTCCATCCGGGAGAATTGTCGGAATCGTCAACCTTTACGCGGATTCCGTGCGCACGGAGACGGTCTGCGACCGCGCGGGCGGCATCGGCAACGCCCTCCTTGTGCATCTGCACGGGAATGACCGCGACCTGGATCGGCGCGATTGCCGGAGGAAGAACAAGTCCGTTGTCGTCTCCGTGAGTCATTATTATTCCGCCGATCATACGGGTGCTCGAGCCCCACGAGGTCTGGAAGGGGTGAACGAGCTTGTTTTCGCGGTCGGCATAGGTGATATCGAAAGCCTTCGCAAAGCCGTTTCCGAAATAATGGCTTGTACCCGCCTGAAGTGCTTTTCCGTCGTGCATGAGAGCCTCGATCGTGTAAGTGTCCTCAGCGCCCGCAAACTTGTCCGAGGGAGTTTTGGCGCCCTTTACAACGGGAATTGCGAGATCCTTTTCATGGAAATCGGCATATACGTTCAGCATGCGCACTGTCTCTTCGCGCGCATCCTCTTCGGTTGCGTGCATTGTGTGACCCTCCTGCCAGAGGAATTCGCGGGTACGGAGGAAGGGACGGGTGGTCTTCTCCCAACGAACGACGCTGCACCACTGATTGTAAAGCTTCGGAAGATCGCGCCATGATTTTATGATGTCGGCATAATGCTCGCAGAAAAGCGTCTCCGAGGTCGGACGGACGCAAAGACGCTCGGTGAGCTTCTCACTTCCGCCGTGAGTCACCCATGCGACTTCGGGAGCAAATCCTTCAACGTGCTCCTTTTCCTTATTGAGCAGCGATTCGGGGATAAACATGGGCATGAGTACGTTCTCGTGACCGAGCTCCTTGAAGCGGCGGTCGAGGATCGACTGAATGTTTTCCCATATTGCATATCCGTAAGGGCGTATGATCATGCAGCCCTTTACGCTCGAATAAGCAACGAGATCCGCTTTCAGACAGATATCCGTGTACCATTTTGCAAAGTCTTCGTCCATTGAGGTGATGTTTTCTACCAGCTTTTCGTTTTTCACAGTATTTTTACCGCGCCCTGAAAAATCAAAGCGTCCTTTCAATTATTTTCTTGTGTTATAAATTTTTATTCGGCGGTGAGCCTTGCGAATGTCGCCATGAGTTTTTTCGTTCCGACCTTGTCAAAATCTATTTCGTACATTATGTCTCCGCCCATAGGCTTGACGGACAGCACGGTTCCGGGACCGAACGTCACATGGCGCACTCTGTCTCCGACGGCGAAAGCCGAAGGTTTCGGCTTGTTTTCTTTCTTTATTATGCCGAGATTCTTTTCCGCGTTAATTCGCGCCGGAGACGTTCCGAGGGGAGAATTCCTGTTCTGTCTGACCTTGAGCGAATGCATTTCCTTCTCATCGCCGAAGGACATGATCCGACCGGAGCGTCCGGTTTTGTCCTGCTCGTCTATAAGCTCGGGCGGAATTTCCTCGACGAAGCGCGAGACCTTGTTGTACTGCGTGGAGCCGTTCAGCATTCTTTCGTGAACGTTAAGCAGATACAGCTTTTCCTTTGCGCGTGTGATTGCAACATAACAAAGGCGCCGCTCCTCTTCGATGTCCTCGGGATTGAATATCGACTGATATCCCGGGAAAATTCCTTCCTCGAGTCCGGGAAGGAATACGACGGGGAATTCAAGACCTTTAGCGCTGTGGATCGTCATAAGGACGACGGCATCTGCACTTTCGTCGTATTTATCGACATCCGAAACCAACGCAACATCAAGAAGAAATTCCGAAAGGGAAGGCTCGTCCGCATTTTCCTCGTACTGCACCGCGGTGGAAACAAGCTCTCCCACGTTGTCTATCCGATCTGCTTCCGCCTCACCTGCTGCTTCCAGCATTTTTTCGTATCCTGTATCCTCATATACACGGCGTATAAGCTCCGAAATGTTGCCCTCGTCAGCCATCACGCGGAAATCCGCGATCATTTTCGCAAACTCCTCCATCGAGTGAGCGGCGGCGGTAGGCAGCGCTTCATAGTGCGAGGCATTTCTCATAAGCTCGAGCATCGATATTCCGAGAGACGACGCAAGCATTTCCGCATTTTCGAGAGAACGCTCGCCGATCCCTCTCTTCGGAACATTGGCGATTCTCCGCAAATGTATGCTGTCGGAGGGATTGTTTATAACGCAGAGATATGCGACCATATCACGGATTTCGGCACGGTCGAAGAAGCGCGTGCCGCCGAGAAGGCGATAGGGAACGCCGCCCTTCGCCATTGCCTGCTCGAGTGTCCGTGACTGCGAGTTCATTCGGTAGAGAATTGCGAAATCCCTGTATGAATACCTTCCCGAGGATACGGCATCCGTTATGGTATCGCATATGTATTTTGCCTCGTCAAGCTGATTCTGAAGCCGGACAAGGGAAATTTCGTCTCCTCTTGCGCCGTCGCACCAGAGATTTTTTGCGTGACGTCCTTCGTTTTTCTTGATGACCGCATTTGCCGCATTGAGAATGTTTTTTGTCGAGCGGTAGTTCTGCTCCAAACGGATAACGGTGACATTTTCGTATTTCCGATCGAACGAAAGAATGTTTTCAATCGTCGCACCGCGGAACTTGTATATGCTCTGATCGTCATCTCCGACGACCATGATGTTGTCGTATCCGCCCGATAGGAGCATCGTGAGCTCAAGCTGAGCTACGTTTGTGTCTTGGAACTCATCGACAAGAACATAGCGGAATCGATTCTGCAGCTTTCTCCGTATTTCGTCGTTGAACCGAAGCATAAATACGGTCTGCATGATGATATCATCGAAGTCGAGAAGATTCGATTCGAGAAGACGCGCCGAATACATTTCGTAAATTCTTGCGATCTGCTTGAGCTTGAAATCGTTTCCGGTTTCCTTTGAGAAGTCCGCCGCGGTCATAAGATTGTCCTTTGCTCGGCTTATTGCCGACATGACCGATTTTACCGGAAGCTGTTTTGTGTCGATGTTGAGCTTTTTCATGCAGTCGGTGATCAGCTTTTTCGCATCGTCGGTGTCGCATATTCCGGCATCGCTTGTGTATCCGACGGCTTCTCCGTAGCGGCGCAGAAGCCTCATGCATATCGAGTGGAATGTTCCCGCCCATACTTCGTATGCTGCTTCCGAGCCTTCGCCGAATGCTGCGTAAAGTCTGGCCTTGATCTCATTTGCAGCCTTGTTCGTGAAGGTTATTGCCATCACCGACCACGGACTCGGCGCATCGTATGAGAATCTTTCGAGAAATTTGCCGAGCTCGTCGTGAGGCAGGCTTTTCGCCCGTTCCATTTCGGCGATGGTTTCTTCGGTGAGATCGTCCGGAATAAAATTCACGGCGTAACCGTTGCCGTAACGGATTATGTGGGTTATGCGGTTTACGAGGACCGTCGTTTTTCCGCTTCCGGCTCCGGCAAGAATAAGATTCGGACCGTTTACCGAATATACGCTCTCTCTCTGCATGTCGTTGAGTTTCCCGTAGTAAATATCGAAAAGCTCATGTTTCAGGTCAATATATCTGCGTTCAATCATTAGAAAACCTCTGAAAATATAATCATTTCATTTTACCACGAAAAGCCCGAAAAAGCAATAAAAATAAGCAATTAAGTAAAAAAAGCGATGTACGCGGGACAAAAACGGACGGATCGGGGGTGTCCTCCGCTCCGTCCGTGGATGCCGAACTGCGGCTCATATCACGGCAGTCGAACGATGTGACCGAAAATTCCGGGCATCTGCGCTCTTCGCTTGCCGACGATACTCACGTTTTTATCCGCGCACAGTTTCCGCGGCACAGGTACCGATTATAATTTTCTTATATTATAGAGAGAATTCATCACGGTCCAGAGCGCGGGGAAATACTTCATTACGTTCCATACACCCCCGCCGTAAAGACCGTATTCCGATATGAGCCTGAGCTTTGAATCCATGCTCCGTGCATCGTCGAACCACACGACATGCTCGGATGCTCCGCCTCGGCTGTTCCGCTCGAAATAATTGAAATACGGGGTCTGCGCCGTTTCGCTGAACATTATTTCCGCGTTCTTTTCTCCGGCGAGGCGGAGCGCTTCGATATTCGAAAGGGACTGAGCCTTTGATTCGCCTCTCACATAAGGGAGAGTCCAATCGTATCCGTAATTCGGAATCCCCATAAAGATTTTTGATGAAGGTATTTCGGACAGAGCATATTCGATCACCTGACGCACCTGAGGCTTAGGAGCGACGGCGAGCGGCGGACCGTAGGTGTATCCCCATTCGTATGTCATGAGCAGGACATAATCGGACGCGGCACCTATTTTCCCGTAATCGTGACCTTCGTAGAGCAACCCGCTCTGCGCCGCGGAGGTTTTCGGTGCAAGCGAGGTAAAGATCACATATCCTTCCGGCAAAAGATTCTGAAGCTCATTTATAAGAGCAACATACCCGTCGGCATACTGAGACGGAATATATTCGAAATCAAGATCAACACCGCCGTAGCCGTTTTCGACCGCAGTTTCGGCAAGGGAGGCTGCAACGGAAGAAGTAAGCACGGGTGAGGAAAGAAGGCTTTCGACAAGCTCCGAAGAAAATGTTCCGTTTTCCGTTATAGAGGTAAGTGTAAGCAGCGGGATCGTACCGTACTCCTTTGCTATCGAGATGATCTCTTCATCTCCGCCTTCGGGCGGGAGAAGCGATCCGTCTTCTTTAAACCCGTGCGAGAATACCGACAGATATGTCAGATAAGGCAGAGTTTTTCTGAGCACATCGCGGTTTACATATGTATACACATATCCGTTTGTGTATACATCGCCGAGCGGAGAAACTTCATAGCGGATGTTCAGCGTTTGCCCCGGATATACCGTTGATTTTCCCCCGAGCGTCGGGTTGTTTCTCCAAAGCTCATTGAGCGATACTCCCGTTCTTCGTGATACGGCGTCAAGTGTGTCGCCTCCGCGCACCGTATATGTTTCCGTCGGATAGAGAATCACGATCGACTGACCGACGATCAGCCGCGACGGATTCGAAAGCTCGTTGTCGGTAACTATTCTCGACGCGGGAACGCCGAATTTCCTTGCTATCGAATAAACACTGTCTCCGCTTTCTACAGTGTATACAGTCATAAATGTACCTCGCTTCGCACAAATTATTTTAATAAATTATATGTCCGCATCAGTGCTTTTGTGATGCAGCGGGTAAAAAAGACATCCCGGTTTTGAGATATTTCAAAAAAGCTGAGGTGATTTTTGCGAAACACCTTGATTTTGCGCGGCGAATGGATTAGAATTAAGTAAATCCCCTATTTTGAAAGGAATCAAACAAGATGAATAAAGAAAAAGTATACCTTTTTGACGGTACCGATCTTTCCGGATGGAAGTCCCGTTGGTCGGGCAATACCCCCGATTGGAAAGTTGAGGACGGAATTGCTACCGTAGGGCACGAGGATATCGTTTCCGATTATCAGTTCTCCGATGCTCACATCCACGTCGAGTTCAGAATCCCCGATATGCCCGACTGCACCGGTCAGGCAAAGGGCAACAGCGGCGTTTATGTTCACGGCTGCTATGAGATCCAGGTTCTCGATTCCTACGGCATCGAGAATCCGCGCAACGATGATTGCTCCGGTATCTACAGCATTCAGGCTCCGCTTTGCAATGCATGCCTTCCCGCCGAGGAGTGGCAGACCTACGATATCATCTTCAGAGCTCCCCGCTTCAACCAGTACGGCGAGATAGCTGAGGACGGACGCATTACTCTTCTCCAGAACGGAATCGTTGTACATAACAACTTCATTCTTCCGAGCGTTACTCCCGGCGGAATCACCGAAAACCGCCGCGTCGCAAAGGGTCCGCTTATGCTTCAGGATCACGGGAACGCCGTTTCCTTCAGAAACGTATGGGTTATGCCTCTCTGCGATTGCGACAAGGACTGAGCACGGGTGCGCATCAGCCTGAAATAAATTATGTTCCTTAAAAATCCGCCGATCAAGCAGTTTTTCCGTTTGATCGGCGGATTTTTATTAGTTCACACAAGACATTATTTCACGCTCTCTTTTTTTATTTGTCGGCTTTTCGGACATCGCCTCTTCTTTTTTATCGGAAATATTCAAATAGATATTTACAAATACACTGTTTTCGTGTAAAATATAGGGGAGCAAAACAAATAAACGGATGCGAGGTTGATTATGAGCCACAGCGACACGCCCGTATATAAACGGGTATTACTTAAGCTTTCGGGAGAGGCGCTTTCGGCGGGAGCAGACGGAATCCTTAATCATGAGTATCTCGATGAGATAGTCGAGGTCATTAAGCGCTGCATGGACAAAGGCGTACAGTTCGGAATTGTAGTCGGTGCCGGAAATATATGGCGCGGACGTCAGGGCGGAACGATGGAGCACACCCGTGCGGATCACATGGGAATGCTTGCGACGGTTATTAATTCGCTTGCGATTCAGGATGCCTTCGAGCGTGCAGATATTGATGCGCGTGTCATGACAGCCGTACCGATAGAGGCATTTGCGGAATTCTATTCGAGAAACAAAGCAGTTTCTCATCTTAACCGGGGCAAGGTGACGATTTTCGGATGCGGAATGGGAAATCCGTTCTTCTCCACCGATACCGCCGCTGTTCTGCGCGGTGCGGAGATCGGTGCGGACGTGGTACTTATGGCGAAGAATATAGATGCAATTTATACCGACGATCCGCGCAAGAATCCCGATGCGAAAAAGCTGTCCGAGGTTGATTACGACTATATCCTCAAAAATCATCTCTCGGCAATCGACACATGTGCCGCTTCCTTTGCGATGGATAACCACATGAAGCTTCATATATTCGGACTTGACGATTCCGAGAACATATACAGAGTCATAATGGGCGAAAAAATAGGAACAATCGTAGATTAAGAAAGGAAGATGAGAAAATGAATTTTGATACCAAACCTACAGAGGCTAAAATGCAGAAGAGCATCGCGGCTTATTCCGAGAATCTTGCCACGATCCGTGCCGGACGCGCGAACGCTTCGGTGCTTTCGAAGGTCACCGTCGATTACTACGGAGTGGCGACTCCGATAAATCAGGTCGCGGAAGTGAAGGCTTCCGATGCGAGAACCCTTGTGATACAGCCTTGGGACGCATCGACTCTTAAAAATATCGAAAAGGCAATTCTTGCTTCCGACGTGGGCATTACTCCTCAGAACGACGGCAAGATAATCAGACTTACGTTCCCGCAACTCACGGAAGAACGCCGCCGCGAGATCATCAAGCAGATCGCAAAGCACGGCGAAGAGGCGAAGGTCGCGGTGCGCAACATCCGCCGTGAAGCAAATGACAAATGCAAGGAAATGAAGAAGAGCGGCGAGATGAACGAGGACGAAATCAAGCAGTCCGAAAAGCGCATTCAGGATCTTACCGATAAGTATATCAAAGAGATCGACGCAATAACCGAAGACAAAAACAAGGAAATAATGTCTATCTGACGGATGCTTTCGGTTTGCACCGACAAACGCCTCGGCGCGGTATGCCGGGGCGTTTGGAATATGTTTCGGCTTACATAAATACGCTTTTGGGAGTTTTTTGATGTTCGGGAAAAAAAAGATTCATTACTCCGATGAAGACATAAGAAAATTGGTCAAGGACTCGTCGCTTCGCCACATTGCGTTTATAATGGACGGAAACGGACGTTGGGCGACCTCACGCTCTCTCCCGCGTGAAGCGGGGCATGTGAAGGGTGCTGCCGCTTTCAAGAATGTGGTACATATATGCGACGATTTCGGCATAGAAACGCTCACCGTGTATGCTTTTTCCACGGAAAATTGGAAAAGACCCGAACGTGAGATCAACGCAATAATGGATCTTCTTGAATCAAATATTTCGGAAGCGGTGCGAGACGATAAAAAGAATAACGCGAAATATCGATTTCTCGGAGATAAAAACGCTCTCGGCGAGAAATTTGCAAAGCGCTGCACCGAACTTGAGAAGCTGACGGAAAACAACAGACTTCTTCTGAATATCGCGTTGAACTATGGCTCGCGTGCGGAGATTACAAATGCAGTTAACCGCCTGATCGCCGAAGGCAAAAAATCCGTGACCGAGGACGATATTTCGTCGGCACTTTATACGGCACACTGCCCGGACCCGGATCTGATCGTACGCAGCGCAGGGGAATTCCGCCTGTCGAACTTTCTGCTTTGGCAGGCTGCGTATTCCGAAATATATGTTACCGATACCCTTTGGCCCGACTTTGACAGAAACGAAGTTGCGAAAGCTATCGTTGACTTTTCCAAGCGGAAAAGAAATTTCGGAGCGGCTCCGAAAAGCTGATGATCCGCCGCGCGATCGGCAGATGAGCGTAATGAAAGGCAGTCTTTGAGTATTAGAGACAGAGGATTTTTGATATGAAAAAGAGAATTATTACCGGGATCGTTATAGCTGCGGTGCTCCTTACGGTTTGCCGTTTTTCCGATACTCCGGTATTTGCGGTACTGTTTACCTTCCTGTCGGCAATCGGGGTTTTTGAGATGCTCGGATGCATAGGAGTACGAAAAGAGAAGAGGATAACGGTTCTTTCGCTCTTGTTTTCGCTTCTTGCTACCTTGTTGGCGAAAATTGTCACAAACGAGAGCGAGTATGTGAGCTTTCTTGTTTCGGGAGCATTTTTATATTTGCTTCTGCTGTTCGCGTTTTCCGTTTTTTCAAAGGGAAAAGTCCCCGTTGACGATGTGTTTGCAACATTTGCGACCACATTTTATATAGTTCTCGCCTTTACATCGATCATACTTCTCCGTTCGCGCGAATTCGGAGAATACCTGATACTTATAGCTATCTTCATGCCTCTTATTTCGGATGTATTCGCTTATTTCTGCGGAGTTTTCTTCGGCAAGCACAAGCTTATCCCCGAGGTAAGCCCGAAAAAGACCGTGGAGGGAAGTATCGGCGGGATGTTTTTCTGCGGTCTTTCGTGCTCGGCGTTCGGCGCGGTGACCGCCTCTTTGATCGGAAATAAAGTCGGCATAATTCTTGTACTCAGGATGTTTGCTGTCGGAATTATCGTTTCGGTAATATCGCAGCTCGGAGACCTTATCGCCTCCGTTATCAAAAGAAAATACGGAATAAAGGATTACGGAAAAATCTTTCCGGGACACGGCGGAGTTCTTGACCGCTTTGACAGCGTTCTCGCAACATCACCGATAATACTTATTCTAACGCTGTTCCCCGAATTTGTAGCATTGGCAGGCTGAAAATGAATAAATCCGTCAAAACTGTAAGCGTGCTCGGCTCGACGGGCTCCGTAGGAACGCAGGCTCTTGACGTTATAAAGGAGCTCGGGCTCGATGTCGTTATGATTACCGGTCATAAAAACATAAAACTCATAGCTGAGCAAATAAAAGAATTTTCTCCCGAGATCGCCTGTGTGGCGGACTGCGATACGGCGCGCGAGCTTGAAAAGATGATAGGCAATTGCACAACAAAGGTCATTTTCGGCGAAGAGCAAATGTCCGATGCACTTGAAGCACATTGCGCAGACGTTACCGTTCACGCTATTGCGGGACTTGCGGGACTTGCTTCGGCACTGAAAGCTTCCCGGACACCCACACGTTTGGCGATGGCGAATAAGGAAGCGGTAATCTGCGCCGGAGAGATGATTTTCGACAATATCAGAAAAAGCGGCGGAGAGCTTGTGCCCGTAGACAGCGAACACAGTGCCGTTTTTCAGTGTCTTGCCGAAAATCGCCGTGAAGGTTCTTCACTTGCCGAAAATGTGTTAAAAATAATTCTGACCGCATCCGGCGGACCTTTCTTCGGGATGACCTCCGACGAGCTTGAAAAGGTTACTCCCGAAAGGGCGCTTGCACATCCCACATGGAAAATGGGACCGAAGATAACCGTAGACAGCGCCACACTTATGAATAAAGGATTTGAAATCATCGAAGCGGTTCGTCTTTTCGGCGTTGAGCCCGAGCGGATCGAAGTCGTTATCCACCGTCAGAGTATAATTCACTCGATGGTGGAATATATTGATAATACCGTGATAGCGCAGCTCGGATTGCCGGATATGCGTTCCGCGGTCAGATACGCGCTTACCTTTCCCGGGCGCGCCGAGGTGCGCTCTGCCGGGCTTGATTTCGCCTCTGTCGGAACGCTAACTTTCGACCGTCCCGACGAAAAGGCATTTCCTCTTCTGAACGCCGGAAGAGAGGCGTACAAAATGGGCGGAACCGCGCTTTGTTCGCTGATCGCGGCTGACGAACGGGCGGTGGGCGAATTTATAGCCGGAAATATCGGATTCGGCGACATTTCGCGCGCGGTATTTGCAGCGCTTGATAAAGTGAAGATTTACGGCATCTCGGAGGAATCGATATATGAAGCTCGCCGCGAAGCCGACGAAGTATGCTACGAAATAATAAAAAATATGTAGGGAAGTGAGTTCCGATTTTTATACTTTATATTTTACTTGCAATTCTTATTTTCGGCGTTCTGATATTCATACATGAAGCGGGGCATTTTGCGTTTGCCCGGCTTTTCGGTGTTAAAATAAATGAATTTGCGCTCGGAATGGGTCCGAAGATACTTTCAAGGGTGTCCGCCAAATCCGGGATCGTGTACTCTTGGCGGCTTTTTCCGATCGGCGGATTTGTCAGTATGGTCGGCGAAGATGAGGACAGCGAAGACGAAAACGCATTCTGCCGCAAGCCCGTATGGCAGCGGATGATAATCACAGCGGCAGGTGCGACTGTGAACCTTGTCGCAGGAATACTTGTTATGGCTGTCCTTGTCGCTTTTTCATCCGGTCTTGCGTCGACGGTCGTTTATGATTTTATACCGGAAAGCGATTTTGATAACGCCTACGGCGAGCTTTCGGACGATGAATATTCATATCATTCGAGCGAGAACGCCGGACTTTGCGCCGGAGACAGGATAATAAAGGTCGGAAAGTCAAGTGTCCATATCGGCGATGAGGTAAATTACGAAATTGTCCATCAGGGCTACCGTCCGATCGATATCACAGTTATACGCGACGGCGAACGTATGGTGATCGAAAATGTCGATTTTACAAAGATAAAGGATCAGGGCGTTACCTTCGGAATAAGAGACTTCCGTATGTATACGGAGCCGAAAAACCCCGTCACCGTTCTGAAGCACGGATTTTTCAAGTCCGTATCCACGATAAAGATGATATGGGAATCGCTCGGAGACCTTATTTCCGGAAGGTACGGAGTAAAGGCGGTTTCAGGTCCCGTTGCGGTCACGCAGATGCTTGCGGACGCGGCAAGCCGCAGCGTATATCAGTTTGTTTACCTTGCGGTCGTCATAAGCATGAATCTCGGAATAATGAACCTTCTTCCGCTTCCCGCACTTGACGGCGGCAGACTTGCTTTTCAGTTCATTGAGCTTATCCGAAGAAAGCCCGTGAACCGTAATGTTGAAGGTTATATCCATTTCGCGGGAATAGTGATCCTGATGATTTTGATGGTTCTCATTGCTTTTAAGGACGTTGTTTCTCTGTTTTAGAAAAGAGGTTTAAGGTGTTCGGAAAAACAAAAAAGGTGCAGATCGGAAACGTCGCCGTCGGTGCGGACTTTCCCGTTGCGGTTCAGTCGATGACAAATACCGACACGCTTGATTTTGATTCCACTCTCGGACAGGTGAAAAAGCTTGCGGATGCGGGATGTGATATAGTACGGATCGCCGTTCCGTCGGAAGAGGCGGCGGGGATTTTTGCATATGTAAAAAAATCGGGGCTTACCGTTCCGCTCGTCGCGGATATCCATTTTGATTATAGGATCGCTTTGGCATCGGTGCGCGCAGGTGCCGATAAAATACGGATAAACCCGGGAAATATCGGTGCAAAGTGGAAGGTGGAAGAGGTCGCTTCCGCCTGTGCCGCCTCCTCGGTTCCGATCAGAATCGGCGTAAACGGCGGTTCGCTCGACAAACGCTTTCTTGAAAAATACTCCGCGCCGACGCCCGAAGCGCTTGCCGAAAGTGCGCTTGAAGAGGCTGAAGCGCTCGAATCCTGCGGCTTTTCGGATATAGTTATATCAATTAAATCCTCGCGTACCGCTGATATGATAAAGGCATGCCGTATTGTTTCGGCTCAGTCGGAGCATCCGCTTCATATCGGGGTCACCGAAGCGGGAGACGAATATTCGGGACTTGTCAAAAACTGCGTCGGAATCGGTTCACTCCTCTCGGACGGAATCGGGGACACCATCCGCGTGTCGCTTACCGCCGATCCCGTCCGCGAAGTTGAAGCGGGACGTGAGATACTGAGCGCACTCGGTCTTGCAAAGCCATCGTTACATATCGTTTCGTGTCCGACATGCGGACGGACGAAGATAAATCTTATCGAACTTTCCGCAAGATTCCGCGAAGAGGCGAAAAATTTCGACACAAACGGAAAGGACATAACGGTTGCTCTCATGGGATGTGCCGTGAACGGTCCCGGAGAGGCACGCGAAGCCGATGTCGGGATCGCGGGCGGCGCGGGTGACGCTGTGCTTTTCAAAAAAGGACAGATCGTCGGAAAAGTCCGCGAGAATGAAATAATCCCGCGTCTTATTCTTGAATTGAAGGATATCGCAGAGAACAGTATTTGAGGAAAAAACATGCCGTCTAAAAAATTTTCAGAATTGTTCAAAATAGAACCGGACCCGGCTGAGCGGGAGTTTCTTCTGTCGGTTCGCAGCTACGGCAAAAGAGGCGATAAGGAAAAAGGCTTCTATGAATTTCGCGTCGAACTCGAAAAGGTATTTCCGAAAAAGGTAATTTACTCCGTTGAAAGAAAAATAGTTGAGGCGTACAGCGACATCGGTATAAAAAATGTGCGGATACTGCCTCAGTATCCGTCGGAGCTTTTTTCGCCCGATTATCTTCCCGAGGTTATCGAGGAGGCAAAGCGTATCGGAATCGTGACAAACGGCTTTTTCGATCATTACGAAACCACGTTCGGCGACGGCGAGGTTGAAATTTTTCTTCCTTTCGGCGACGGCGGAATATCGCTTCTCGATCTTGCCGAGACGGCAAAGCTTTTTTCATCGATAATCAAAAGCGAATTCTCCGTAGATTACGGTGTAAAAATTTCGAAGCGCAGCGATTACGAGGATTTTTACAACAGATTCGAAGCGGCTAAAGAAGAGCAGATCCGCATTCAGAACGAGCTTGCGGCAAAGGAAAGAGCGGCAATCGAAAAAGCGCGCGAAGAAGAAGAAAAACGCGCCAAAGCGGAGCAGCAGGCAAAAGAGGCGCCTGCGGTTTCTTATCCGTGGGTTCCGTCGCTTTTTGAAGGAAGCGACGAATGCAGACGCATCGATGATTTTATCTTTGAGTGCGGCAAAATGAAATTCGATGTTTCCGCACCCAAAACCGTATCGGGTGATGTCTTTACATTTGAAAATCTGCTGCCCATCCGCGCGCTTCGCGCGGGGCAAAAGGATATTTCCGCAGTAGGACAGGTTTTTGCGGTAAATACACGCGAAATAAAAAAGACCGGGAAAATAAGCATTTCGATCGGAATAACGGACAAGGATGCGTCTGTCTACGTTAAAACTCTGATGGATCCCGATGCCGCCGCGGAGCTTACGTCGTCTCTTAAGCCGGGTAAGGCATACGCTTTTCACGGAGATATCAAAAAGGATAAATTCGACGGGGAAAGCTACATAAGTTATTCGGATATCGCGGAAGTCAAACGGGTGATGCGCTCGGATAACGCCGAAGAAAAGAGAGTGGAGCTTCATATTCACACCTCCATGTCGGCGATGGACGCAACGTCAAAGCCCGATGAGGTCGTAAAGACAGCCGCGGCGTTCGGACATAAGGCGGTAGCCATAACAGACCACGGAAACCTCCAGGCTTTTCCGATCGCCATGCTGACAGCGGAGGATCTGAAGAAAAAGAGCGATACCGACATAAAGATTCTTTACGGACTCGAAGCATATTTCGTTGACGATACGGCGCGCGCCCTGTACGGCGAATGCAACGCTTCCTTTGACGATGAGTTTGTATTTTTCGATATAGAAACGACCGGTCTTTCTCCGCTTAACTGCGAGATTACCGAGATCGGCGCGGTCCGCATGAAATCCGGAAAGCTTATAGATGAATTCAATATGCTTGTGAATCCCGGAGTGCATATTCCCGAAAACATAACCGAGCTTACGGGAATCAGCGACGAAACCGTTGCCGATGCACCGCCGATTTCCGAAGTGCTGCCGAAATTTCTCGAATTTGCGGGAAACAGCCTCCTTGTCGCTCACAACGCGGGATTCGACACAAGCTTTATCAGATGCGCCGCGGATAAACTCGGACTCCGCTTTACAAATCCGTATCTCGATACGGTTGCAATGTCGAGATATGTCAATCCGAATCTGCAGAAGCACAAGCTCGATGTCCTCGCAAAGTACTTTTCTCTCGGAGATTTCAATCACCACCGTGCGTCGGACGACGCCAAGATGCTTTCCGCGATCTTCTATAAAATGGTGGACAAATGCTTTGACGAGGGAATCCGCGATCTTGAAGCAATGAACAAGGCGATGAGCGAAAAGGCGGACCCGCTGAAACTGCGCACCTATCATCAGATAATAATAGTCAAGAATCAGGTCGGGCTGAAAAACCTCTACCGCCTTGTTTCGGATTCGTATCTGAAATATTTTCGACGCCATCCGAGAATCCCGCGCACTCAGCTTGAAGCAAACCGCGAAGGACTGATAATAGGCTCCGCCTGCGAAGCCGGCGAGCTTTTTACGGCAATACTCGAAAACAAGCCGGAGGCGGAAATAGAGTCGATAGCGAAATTTTACGATTATCTTGAAATTCAGCCGCTTTCCAACAACCGCTTTCTTGTCGATGAAGGACGTGTTGCCGATGACGAAGGTCTGATGGCGCTGAACAAAAGGATCGTCGATCTCGGTCATCGGCTCGGAATCCCGGTATGTGCGACCTGCGATTCACACTATATCGACCGTGAAGACGCGCTTTACAGAAACATACTTCTTGCCGGCATGAAATTCAGCGATTACGACCGCGATTCACGCCTGTATTTCCGTACAACGAAGGAAATGCTCGAAGAGTTTTCGTACCTCGGCGAAGACACGGCGCGCGAGGTGGTTATCGAAAATCCGAACAAAATAGCCGATATGGTTGAGGTCGTCAGACCGATTCCGAAAGGGAATTATCCCCCGCATATTGACGGAGCGGAAGAAGAGCTTACCACAAAGTGTCATTCGCTTGCACGCGAAATGTACGGAGCCCCTCTGCCGTCCGTTGTACAGGAAAGACTTGAGAAAGAGCTCAATTCAATAATCAAAAACGGCTTTGCGATAATGTATATCATCGCGCGAAAGCTCGTTGAGAACAGCGAGGCCGCGGGATATCAGGTTGGCTCGCGCGGTTCGGTAGGCTCGTCCTTTGCCGCGACAATGGCGGGAATAACAAAGGTCAATCCGCTTCCGCCCCATTACCGCTGCCCGAAATGCCGTCACAGCGAATTCTTTGTAAAGGGCGAAATCGGCTCCGGCTTTGACCTGCCCGAGAAAAACTGCCCCGAGTGCGGCACGGAAATGATCCGTGACGGACATGATATTCCGTTCGAGACGTTTCTCGGATTCAACGGAGACAAAACGCCCGATATCGACCTCAACTTTTCCGGTGACGTACAGGCTGATGCCCACAGATTTACAGAGGTGCTTTTCGGAAAGGGAAAAGCTTTCCGCGCGGGAACTCTCGGAGCACTTGCGGATAAAACCGCATTCGGCTATGTAATGAAGTACCTTGAGGAAAAGCATGTTTCGGTAAACAGGGCGGAGTGCGACAGAATGGTTTCCGGAATAGCCGGAGTCAAACGCACGACAGGACAGCACCCGGGCGGAATAATAGTCGTACCCGCCGAATATGACGTATATGATTTCACACCGATTCAGCATCCCGCGGACGACCCGAATTCCGACATTATAACAACGCATTTCGCGTTCACCTATCTTCACGATACGATCCTCAAGCTTGATATACTCGGACACGATATTCCGACAAAGTATAAACGTCTTGAAGAGTATACAAATACGAACATCCTCGACGTTCCGATGTCGGATTCCAAGGTGTATAAGCTGTTTACTTCGACGGAGCCGCTCGGGATAAAGCCGGATGCGCTTCATGAATGCAAAACGGGAACACTCGGTCTTCCCGAAATGGGCTCGCGCTTTGTCCGCGGAGTTCTTGTCGAAGCAAATCCGCAGACATTCTCCGACCTTCTTCAGATATCCGGACTGACCCACGGTACGAATGTATGGCTCGGCAACGCGGAAGAGCTTATAAAGGATAAAATCTGTACAATTGCGGATGTCATAGCGACGCGCGACGATATAATGCTGACCCTTATACATAAGTATGATCTTGAAAAGAGCATCGCGTTCAAGATCATGGAGGATGTGCGTAAGGGACGCGGACTCAAGCCCGAATACGAGGAAATGATGATTTCCAAAGGTGTGCCCGAATGGTATATCGCATCGTGCAAGAAGATAAAATATATGTTCCCGAAGGCACACGCCGCCGCATATGTTATCGACGCACTCCGTCTCGGATGGTATAAAATATATTATCCCGTTGAGTTTTATGCGGCGTATTTTACCGCCGCGCCGGACGGATTCGAAGCTCAGACCGTGCTCGGCGGCATGGATGCAGTTCGTTCCGAGCTTGAAAAACTCAAAAAGCTCGGAACGGAAATGAGCCAGAAGGAAGCTGCGAATTACGATGCGCTGCAGCTCGTTCTCGAATACTATGCGCGCGGTCTCAAGTTCCTTCCGATCGATCTTTACAAATCGCACGCTTATAAGTTCCTGCCCGAGGACGGGAAAATACGTCTGCCGTTTTCGTCGCTTTCCGGTCTCGGCGAGAACGCCGCCGCCAACATTATGGAAGCGAGAGACAGATGCGAGATAGTTTCGATAGATCAGCTCAAACGTGAGGCGAAGCTTTCGAAAACGATCGTGGATATGCTTATGGAGCAGGGCGTTCTGAATGAGCTCAACGAAACGAATCAGATAACGATTTTCTCGGCGAAGGATAAACGCGATGCGGAAAAGCTTGCAGCCGAAAACGCACCGAAGGAGTCGGAAAACATCGAAAAAGCCGAAAAAATCAGTGATATCGAACAGATATCGATGTTCTGATGCTCTCGATCTTGCAAAAAGCCCCGAAGTCTGACGCAAAACGCGGACTTCGGGACTTTTTTCGTTTGAAATATTCGATTACCGCAGCGATATAAGTATTGCAATTTGTGTTTTTTTATGTTAGAATATGTTGAAAAAATTTTAACAGCCGGAAAATAAAGTTTCGGAGGTGGATCGACTTGAATCTGTATATTCAGCTTTTTATTCCGCTAATACTTACATTGATTATTATCTCGGTTATAGCATTGGTCAGAAAGTATTTTCGCGCCGATGCCGTTATTTTGTGCACGGCGCTTATTGCTTTGAGCATTGCGACCGGTATTCCGGGATTCAGGATGCTGATAAGCGAAATAAAAGAAAGTACGCCCGCTGTCGACAGCGCCGACTCGCCGTCGGTCATTTCTGCGAACGAGGAAGATTATCTCACCATAGCGGGAAGATACATCGCCGACGGAAATATCGCAGAGGCAAAAATGATTTTGAATGAGCTGAAAAAGGGAGACGCTTCCTCTTCACAGGTCATTCTTATGTCTGCGCGCATTTCCGCGCTTGAGGGCGATTGGAAAAAAGCCATTCAGCTTTACAAAACGGCACAGGCGATAGCTGCCGCATCGGGGAGGGACAAGGATTTTCCCGACGACGAGCTTGATAACGCGCTTGTACTTTCCGAAAGCACGTCAAGCAGCGGAAATGCCGCAATGGAGTCTTATATCAAATCGACGGGTGCCGATCCGGCGTCATACGGAATAACTCCCGCAAACGATAATAAGACAGATGAAAGCGATGCCTGCCGAACGATTACCGACAGAATAAACGACAGCATTGATGAAAAGCAGGATGCGGAAGGCGACGACCGCTTCGGCATTGCGTCATGCGCAGAGTACGCCTCGGCGCTTACCGAGGAGTTCGGAAAATATCTTGACGACGGCGCGTTTGAAAACGAAACCGTGAAAAGGCAGCTCAAACGGCTGAAGCACGCCATGAACGAATCCACGGCTCTTGCCGCAAACAAATATCTCCGTACTGCATATATAAAAGGACTTATACTTATGCGTGATTACGCGGAGATCGCAGGTCTTGCGGACGGCAGCTCCGGAACGGAAGAGCTTATTATAATTGCGGAACTTTATATTGACGGCTATATAAAGGATAAGGATTTCAAGAGCGACTATGTTAAATCCCAGAGTACCGCACTCGAAGCGGTTGTAGACAGATGCCGAAGCATTATGGACGGCGAGCTTTCCGATGCTTCGAAGCAGGTTCGCAAGTCATATAAAGAAAAAATAGCAATGCTCGAAGGACTGCGCGATTCGAACGCGATTGGCACTATCCGCCGCGACCTTCGTGCTCATGCTTCGTCCCAGAATGACAATATAACAAGCAAGGCGTATCTTGAACTTGCCAAGATAGAAAAATACCTCGGCAACGATACGCTTTCGGATGAGTACATAACGGAAGCTCTCGGCACCGCAAGCCTCAGTACCGACGACAACTATTCCGCACCGATGACTTCGCTTCTCGGAATTATAGAGGGAAGCAGCAGCGGCGGCACGGAGGATCTGAAAAAGGTGGCTGAGTTTGTCTCCGAGGCGGTTGACAATTCACTTCCGTATGATCTGACCGCGGCTGCGATAGCGGCGGCGCCGCCTGTGTCATCAGGCGACGGCGGACAGCAGAATAACGGAAACCAAAGCGGCGGAGATTCGGACAATAATTCGACAAGTGCCGAATCCGATGAAACCTTCACTCAGTATATGACCAACTCCGTAAGTCAAAAAACGGCAGTTGTCAATATCGGTGTTATAGACAAGAGCCGTTTTCCGGAGATATCCGCTCGGATACAGGTAAATTCCTCGAAGATCGCAGGTCCCGAGGATATGCTGAAATATCTGAGAGTATTTGACTGCAATTCGGAAATAACCGAGTTCGATGTCGAAAAAATCGATTTTGACACCTCCCGTATAATACTTCTCTGCGACGTTTCCGGAAGCATGAGCGGAAGTGTCGGAGCGCTTAAGGACGCTATAACCCGTTTCGCCGATGAAATGAACGAAAACGAAAAAATAAGTGTTATCGGCTTCGACGACAGCATAAACTTCGAACGGGACTTTTCAAGCGATCCTCAGAAGATCGCATCGTATGCGGACGATATCGGAGCATACGGCGGAACGGATATGTTCAGCGCGCTTAAATATGCTCTCGGAAAATTCCCTTCGGATATCAACGCCAACAATATAGTTATACTCATGACGGACGGCGAGGACAACAGCCCCAAAGGAGAAGCAACGATCCGAAATGATATAGGCGCGCTCTGCGCGGACAATTCCGCAACGGTCTACACTCTCGGACTCGGCTCAAGCGTGGATACCGCATATCTGAAACTGATCGCGGATGCCGGAAACGGAAGCTTCCTCTATGTTGACAGCGACGCCGGACTTGACAATTTCTACGATTTCATACATCAGCAACTTACAAGCCAGTATGTCCTGAAATATAAGGCGAAAAACCTTACCATGGAAAAGCGTCTTCTGAATATTTCCGTCAAGGATGAGCTCGGAAGCGCCGAAAAGGTTTATTATCTCCACGATCCGGAGTATTCCGACGGATCAAGCGACGCTTACGTTCCGTATGTCGTTGAAAATTCCGATATCAAATTCTACGGTCTTTCGACCAAATTCCTGTACCGCAGCTCAAAGGATCAGACCGTAAACCTCAAGGGCGAAGGCTTTGACGCGGGTGAAGAGATCACCGTAAAGATCACCGGAAGCGTAAGCTATCTGCTTGATGCGAAATATGTTGACGCAAATACATATTCCGTGACGGTTCCCGCATCCGTTGCCACAGGGGAATACAACATGGAGATATCCGTGCGCGGTCAGAGCTTTAACTTAAAAAAAGAGCTTACCGTTGCCGTCCCCGGTACGGAAAAGGTCTTCAAATACGGCTCATATGAGTTTACCGCGCTGAAGTCTTACAAGGACAACTCCGGCGCAACGGTTCTTTCAGGCAACGTCACCATGAACGGATGGCTGCGCTTCAAGGGAGATGTCACCGTTACGGGTGAATACCTCGACAGCGGCAAGGTTACTCTGCGCGATGACAGCGGAGCATATGTCGCGTATTCCTCCGGAAATTCGCGCGGACTTGCAAAATATATGGCGGATAAGGGAATCAATCTGCCGATCGCGCCGCTCGGAGATTTTACGCTTTATGTTCAGAAGTACAGCGCCGGCGATTATGAAAGCTTCCCCGTTCAGAAGGTCGATATCTGGGATGAAATTAATATTTTCTTCCTTGTTTCGGAGAATTTCGGAATTTCGATCTATCCCGACTGCGCAAAAATACAGGGACTGAACTTCTCATATTCGCTTCCTTTCCAAAAGCAGCTTCTCCGCAACTTCCCGGACAAAATGGACACATTCGCCAAGGAATCCGGAAAAGCCGATACCGAGATGATGATCGGAGCGACCGATATCGGTCTTATAGTTAATTTCGAGTATAATGACCTCAAGGCAGACAAAACCGACTTCTCGATGGTGGCGCTTCCGCTTAAGCTGGCAAGCATAAAGATCGACATCGACACCTTATCAAACAATTATTCTCTTGAAGGAGACGTAAGCATCAAAGCGCTCAAGGATATGGATTCCTTTTCCTTTGAATTCGGAATCAAGGACGGTCGCTTCGACAGCATAGGACTCGGCGTCGGCGGGAAGATGAATGTTCCGATAATGAAAGCCCCCGTTCCGGTCACCGTATCGGATTTCGGATTCGAGCTTTCCGGCTTCAGTAAATACGAGAGCAGCGCAAGCACGCTTTCTGGCCTTCTCGGAACCACGATTGCATTCAAGTTCCAGGTGAACGTCGGAGATATTTCTTCTACGCTCCCCGGACTGAATAAACTGATCTCGGACGATCCGATCGCGGCGGCTACGCTGAAAAACTGCAAATTATCGGCGACACTCAAAACATTCACGTTCAAGTTCGAAGCGGATGCATACCTGTTTACGGTGCTCGATATCGGACACTGTGAGCTTGAAGCGGGCAGCTTCTCCTACTCAAACGAGCTTATAAATCTCGGCGGCGATAAGGTGTACGGTATCCGTGCCGCCGTCACGCTGGGCTCGACGTGGGATACCGTCAACTGCTACGTCAAGATGACCGGAAGTGCCGAGGTCGTTCTCGGATATCCCTATACCGGACTTTGGCTTGACGGAGACCTTGACTTCAACGTAGGCTGGTGGATTTTGAGAGCCGATTGGGACGTGTCCGGAGATTTTCTGATTGCGTTCTATAAGAACAGCTCGGATAAAGCTCAGTTCTCGATGATAGTCCGCGGAACCAATTCGAAGGGTAAATATTCTGGCTTCCACCTCTATATCACACCCGAAACCGGTATGGATATTTACAAGTATTAAGGAGAACGGAACATGAAAAAGATAATTACTTTTGCCGTATTGCTCCTTCTTTCCGTGAGCTTTGCGCTTCCCGCATTTGCAAAGGAGCAGAAGTTTCATTATCTCGAATCGGAACGCGACGTGGTCATAAGCGTTTCGTGGCCGACCGAGCAGCCGAAACTTACCTTCAAAGCTCCGAACGGAACTGTATACGATCCTCTTTCCGAAAAAGAGGGTACGCTGACCGTCGTGAACGAGAAATCGATGTATTACGTTATCAAGAACGCTCCGGCGGGGCAGTGGTACGTTGATCTCGATAAGCTCGGAAACGACACCGTCGAGATCGGTATGTTCGATTATCAGGACGCCCCGGTTATAGAGAGCTTTACCCTCGGAGAAGAGAAGGACGGACGCATGGACGTGTCGTTCAGGGTCACTCAGGACGAGGACCGCTCTTACAGCTATAAGATCTATGCCGCGGTGAAAAAGGGCGGCGATGAAAAAGAGCTCACCTCCGGCAGCGCACGCGCAAGCCGTGACGTTAAAACCTCGGTCGATCTGAGATCGCTCTCAAGCTATTCAGCCTATATGCTCAAGCTTTACGTTTGGTATTCGGAGAACGAAACGGATTACTTCGATCAGGTGTATTCGGAGCCTTTTTCGTACAAAAATTCCGATAAAGCTTCCTCGATGAAGGATTTCGGGCTTTCGGTCGATCCGGATGCCGCACTCCTTTACGTTTCATGGCCCGGAATCGATTATAATGCGGACGGTGTTCTTGCGGCGGTTTTCGAGAACGATGAAACGGAGCCCTCCTTCTACGATACATACGAGCCTGAGATCGGTGAAGTACAGCTTTCTTATGATCCGTCTGCCTCTTCGGTAAGGGTCGAATTAAGCGTAATGATAGACGACGTCTATTCGGATACCATGAAGAAGACCGCGGATGTGGCAAATCCGCCGATCTCTCTCGAGGATACGACCGAAACGAACATTCCGAGTCTTCGCCTCGATTATAAGGATCTTAAATCCGCAGCGGTCTCCGTGACCGTCGGAGAAACCGAAAACGATCTCGAACTCGACGGCACGGGAACCATGTCCGTCAAGCTTCAGGATGATTGGAACGATGTAAGCGTTTCATACACGGACGGAAACGGTGTTAATTGGCTTCTTTCAAGAAGAGTTTTTGTTGACAGAACGGCTCCCGTGCTCAAAATGAACGATGCTTACGACGGTATGGTAGTGTCGGTTTCAGAGCTTGAGATCAGCGGAAATGTTGCAGACGCATATATCGTTACGGTGAATGGAAATCAGACGGAAATCGCGTCCGACGGTACGTTTACATACAAATTGCCGCTTTCCGGAGGCGAAAACGAGCTTACCGTAACGGCATCCGATAAATTCGGCAACGAAAGCCGTTATTCCGCAGTGATCACAAGTACCGCGGGAGGCTACAGCATTCCGTCGTCACGCTCGGATTCGGTTTCCGGGAATTCCGAAATGTCGGCGCTCGAAAAGATTTTCAGTCCCGACGGATTTCTGTGGATCACACTTTCCGCTGTGCTCTGCCTAATGATTACGGTTTATGCGATCGTATTCTGGCGCCGCGGCAATAAAAAGACGAAGCCGGACAGCACCGGAAAGACTGTCTGATCGGAATTACGGATGAAAGGGGCATCATTATGAATAAGGCAAAATCCGTGTGCCAGCAGATATTTCTCTATTTGCTTTTTTCGCTCTCAGCCACTTCTGCCGTGTGCAGTGCGATCCTTTTCGGAAAGGCAAACGGTGCGGTATCGACAAAGGAATTCATTGATACCGCGGCAGATTCGGTGGACTCTGCGTATGCGCTGATCGAAAAACGCGATATGTATGCCGGGATGCTGAAAATAAGCATCGCCGCCTGCATAGTAACCGCGCTGATGATCGTTTTGTGGCATGTGATTCACCGTATCATTAAAAAGAAAAAGTCCGCCGGAGCCGAGTGATCGGGAATCGGCTTTCGCCGACACGCCAAGGCGGTCTCAAGGCGGCAAAGCGGTATGAACGTGTGCGGAATCATGTAACCGTTTGCAGGATATTTTCATATATTGCAGATGAAGAGCCGTAATAAACGATTTTACGGAGGCTCGCAGGAAAGGTACTTACAATATATGAAAAACTCAGAGCGGTACTGTGGCTGTTCGCGTTCTCCTCGGAACGAAGAATATAAGGAATATAACGAAGAATACCGGCGGATACTAGATGAAATGATCCGTAAAATGACTGGAGCACAACTCACGGGAAATGTTTCCCTCAACTTTATACGTCAGATGATCCCTCATCACCGGGCGGCTGTGCAGATGTCCGAAAACCTTCTGAAATACAGGGGCTCCGGTCCTTTGGCGAAAATTGCGGAAAATATAATCACGGAACAGACAAATGGTATTTCCGAATTGGAAAAAGCGGAAAGAAAATGTCGGAATTCCGTGTCATCGGACTGCGTTCTTTACCGTTACGGCAAAGAAAACGACATTATATTATGTGATATGTTTTCGGAAATGACGGATGCCGTTTCGGACGGGAATATCGAATGCGACTTTATAAGAGAGATGGTCCCGCACCATCTCGGCGCCGTGAGAATGTCTGAAAACGCTTTGAAAAGCGGCGTATGCCGTGAGCTTGTTCCGATACTCACATCGATAATAAGAAATCAGAAACACGGGATCATGCAGATGAGAAGGATGTCGCGCCGACTCGCCTGCCGCACCTGATGCAGAAACAGCCTGC
>URSW01000001.1 GCA_900550625.1 uncultured Eubacteriales bacterium | reverse complement strand
GTTCAGACTCATTTTATGTTTTTCCGTTCTGAATAAAAATTATATGCTATGATATTATATACCATACACCACCGAAAAGCAATTATATCTACGCTTTTTGATAATAATTTACTTCTTATCGCTGAAAAATCTCGGAAGTGCAAAAATATTAACAAAAAACTCTTCCATTTATTCGGAATAAATGGTATAATACTTGCAACGCCTTATTTCGTAAGCCTCGGCGGCTTTGCCGCCGCGCGCCACGCGCGGTTGCAGATTGGCAGCTTCGCGACAGATCAGAACGAAGCGTACACATCTTTGTATGCGGATAAATTTATAAGTTACAGCCTTCTGAAAGGATTTTATAATGGGACTTTACAGCAAAATTTTCGGCACATACAGTGAACGTCAGATCAAAAAGCAGATACAGCAGATTAACATGACCGAACAGCTCGCGTCAACGTATGCTAAGCTTTCGGATGCTGAGATGGCAGAAAGGACTCTCAAATTCAAAAAAGAGATCGCCGACGGCAAAGAATTGGACGCTATTCTGCCGGATGCATTTGCCCTTGTACGCGAGGCAGCGGACAGAGTTCTCGGCAAACGTCCGTTCAAAGTACAGCTCATATGCGGACTTCTTCTGCATCAGGGACGGATTGCGGAGATGAAAACGGGTGAAGGAAAGACCCTCGTTGCAGTTCTCCCTTCTTATCTCAATGCGCTTACCGGAAAGGGTGTGCACATTGTCACCGTAAATGATTATCTTGCAAGAATCGGCTGCGAAGAAATGGGACGTGTCCATGAATACCTCGGACTCTCTACCGGTCTTGTCGTACACGATCAGTCTCGCGCGCAGAAGCAGGCTGCTTACAACTGCGATATAACCTACGGAACAAATAACGAATTCGGATTCGACTACCTACGTGATAACATGGTAACATACCGTGAGAATCTTGTACAGCGCGGGCACAACTTCGCAATAGTCGATGAGGTTGACTCTATTCTCATAGATGAAGCAAGAACCCCTCTCATAATTTCCGGTCAAGGCGAAAAAACGGATGAATTGTACGATCAGGCGGAAAAGCTTTGTCGTACAATGAAAGTGTTTGTCATAAAGGAGCTCGACTCCAAGGAACTTAATGATGATATCGATGCGGATTATATCGTTGATGAAAAAGCGCGGAGTACCACTCTGACCGCAGCCGGTGTGGAAAAAGCGGAGCGTTTTTTCGGAATCGACAACCTGTCAGATCCCGCCAACGCCGACATATCGCACCATATATATCAGGCGATCCGCGCACACGGTATTATGAAGCGCGACATAGACTATGTGGTAAAGAACGATGAAGTGCTGATCGTCGATTCGTTTACGGGACGAATAATGCCCGGAAGACGTTATTCCGACGGTCTGCATCAGGCCATCGAGGCAAAGGAAAATGTTCAGATCCAAAAGGAAAACCGTACAATAGCGACTATCACGTTCCAGAACTATTTCAGAATGTATACCAAGCTTTCCGGAATGACGGGCACTGCACTTACGGAAGAAACCGAATTCCGTGAGATATACAATCTCGATGTTGTAGAGGTTCCCACGAACAAACCGATGATTCGCGTGGATCATCCCGATGTGGTTTACAAGACGAAAAACGGAAAAGACAAAGCGATAATCGAACAGATAAAGAAATGCCACGAAAAAGGACAGCCCGTTCTTGTCGGTACGGTATCAATAGAGAAGTCCGAAGCTCTTTCCGGAAAGCTTAAAGCGTGCGGAATAAAGCACACCGTTCTTAATGCAAAGCATCATGAGCTTGAAGCCGAAATAGTCGCTCAGGCAGGAAAACTCGGCGCCGTTACCATATCGACGAATATGGCTGGACGAGGAACCGATATTCTCCTCGGCGGAAACGCAGAGCACCTTGCCAAAGCTGAGATGCGCAAGCAGGGCTATGACGAGGAAATCATAGGCAAAGCAGTCGGATCGCTTCAGGATGTGCCCGAGGATGTTCTTGCTGCAAGGGAAGTGTATCGTGAGCTGTTCAAGAAGTTCCAGGATTCAATCAAGCCCGAAGCCGAGCAGGTATGCAAAGCCGGAGGACTTTTCGTAATAGGCACAGAGAGGCACGAAAGCCGCCGCATCGACAATCAGCTCAGAGGTCGAAGCGGACGTCAGGGAGACCCCGGTGAATCGCGTTTCTTCCTTTCTCTCGAAGACGATCTTATGCGTCTTTTCGGAAGCGAGCGGATCATCGGACTTGTCGACCGTCTCGGACTCAAGGAAGACGAGCCGATTGACGCCAAAATACTTTCAAACTCAATCGAAAATGCGCAAAAGCACCTTGAAGGCGAAAACTTCAACAGGCGTAAAAACGTCCTTGAGTATGACGATGTAATGAATCAGCAGCGCACGATTATCTACAATCAGCGCAAGGAAGTACTTGACGGAAAAGACCTCAAAGACAAGATAGAGCACATGATTTCATCCACGGTAAGCGATTCCGTAAATGCGTTTCTTGCCGGTGACGACAAGAGCATGTGGGATATCGAAAGTCTCAAGCAGAAGTATCTCGGGCTAATCTGCACTGAAGAGGATTTTGAGCTTAACGATGAAAGTGCCGACGCACAGAGAAAAGAAATCGAAGAAACGCTTCTTGACCGTGCAATGAAGCTTTACCGTGACAAAGAGCAAAATGTTTTCGGTGAAGAGCAGATGCGTGAGGTGGAGCGTGCGATCCTTCTCCGAAACGTCGATATAAAGTGGATGGATCATCTCGAAGCCATGGACAGTCTCATGGAAAGTGTCGGGCTCCAGGCATATGCTCAGCGTAAGCCCATTGCGGAATACCGTATACAGGGCGCCGATCTCTTTGATGAGATGATAACAATGATTCGCGACGATACAGTAAGAATGATTCTTTCCGTGGTACCGAAGTCCACACAGGTAAAGCGAGTTGAAGTCGCGCGCCCCGTAAGATCCGGATTTATGGGACAGCCCGGTGCAAAGCCGATACCCGCGAAGCCGATGCCGCTTCGTTCCGAAAAGAAGGTCGGCAGAAACGACCCCTGTCCCTGCGGAAGCGGAAAGAAATATAAAAACTGCTGTGGAGCCAACACGGCAGACGGAGGGGTAGAGCAATAATATAACCGTTTATCGGTAAATAAGAGAACAGGAGAAAGAGTAAATGGGATTCGGAATTCTTATGGGAGGCTATGCGCTTGCCTTTGCATTTACTCTTTCTCCGTTTTATTTTTTCGCCGATGTTATCGGCGGATTGATAATGATCTACGCTTTTACAAAGCTCGGAGCATTTCAGAAAAAATTCTATACCGCAATAATTCCGGCATCGCTGTATGTCTTGGAATCCGGAATAAATGCAACCGTTATGCTGGCAAAATTTACGATACCGGACATC
Organism: uncultured Eubacteriales bacterium; assembly: GCA_900550625.1. Classification (GTDB taxonomy): domain Bacteria; phylum Bacillota; class Clostridia; order Oscillospirales; family CAG-272; genus UMGS1312. Next base: position 33,544 of record URSW01000001.1, on the reverse strand, counting down.
GTGTCTATGCTTTTGAAAGCACTGATCGCCGTAACGGTACTCGTTCTCAATCTCATAATCTTCGGTGCCGTAATATCACTTACCGAGGAAATAGGGCTTGACAAAATAGCATTCCGGGCAAAGCGAAACATGCTTCTGCTGATTGTATATTATGCACTGTATTCGCTTGTTTCGTTGTTCAGCAAGCCTATATACGATTTCGTGCCGTTTTCGAGCGTCATTGCGGTGCAGTTCTTCACGTTGTTTGAATTTATCTGTCTTGCACTCAATATAATACTGCTCGGATCATGCTGCAAGTGGATCGGTATAGAAGGTGAAGAAATGCCCGTACCGCCGGAACAGCGTTCGCGCCTTTCAAAGCTTAATGACAAATGGTCGGAAGCCGAAAAGCGAATTTTCACTCCGAAGGAAAAGCGCAATGTAGGTGAAGAAGCCTCTTCGTCCGCCGCGCAGACAAAGCCGAACAAAAAGAAGAAAAAATAAAATTACGGAGAGCGGCATGAAACTCGGATTTATCCTTGCGGGATTTATATTTTTTGCCAACCCAAACATCGGAATAATTGATATTTTCCCCGATTTTATAGGAATCTTTCTTATAATAAAAGGGCTCTCAAAAACATCCCTGATCGTCGAGTGGCATGAAAAAGCGCAAAACGCCTTTTGGAAGCTTGCATTTATTGAAATTCTGAAAACCGCGGCAAATTTTATTCTGCTTCTTAATATAAACACAATGCCGCTGCTTCTTTCTTTCACTTTTTCAATAGTGGAGCTGATAGTTTTCATTCCGGCTGTAAACGAGCTTTTTGAAGGATTTTTCTATGCTGGTATGCGCTTCGGCGGCGATGCTGTTTTTGATTCAAAGCAGAAGATAAAAAATTTCCGCGATCCTTCGAACGGAGAGCGTGTCAGACGTGAGGTCACGGTTGAACGCGGAGTTAGAATCAAGATAATAACAATAGTATTCCTGATCCTGAGAGACATACTTGCCGTTATTCCGAATACAACAGAGCTTCAGCTTTTCAAAAATCAAGGCGAAGTAGCTCCGAATGTAATACGGCTCGCGGACTTCAACAATCTTTTTATTACCGTTGAATGCGCTGTCGGGGTTGTTTTGGGTGTTGTGTGGCTCTCTCTCTTTATCCCTTATTTCACAAAAGTCGTAAAAGACCGCAAAATGACGGATGTTCTCGAAAAAGCATTCAACGAAAAATTAAAGCTCGACCCGTTTTTGCCGATCACGGTAAAAATGAAATATGTGTCGGCGTGCCTTATAGGTGCATTTATAGCATACAATTCTCTGTACAGCAATTATGTAAACTATCTTCCGAATTGTCTCTCGGCAATATTTCTTATAATTGCGGCGGTGCTTCTTAAAAGCCGTATAAAGTCGGCACTGTGGGCGATACCGTTTGCTGCAGTATCGGGCGTTATTTCATTGATAAACCTCGCTTTACAGAGAAAATATTTCGTTACATTCGAATATCTTCCCGATGATTCCTTTTGGAGGTCAAATGCCGGAATCTTGTATTCGAGGATACAGATGTTTTCAGTCGCAGAGAACGCCGCAGTCCTCATAGCTTTTATCATCTTGTTTTTCAGCCTCCCGAACTGTCTGAAAAAAGATACTCATAACGTATCGGATGATCTGATTGAAAGAGAAGCGCTGTCAAAAATCAGAAGAAAGTTTATCTGTATCGTTCTTTTCACCGCTGCCGTATGTATTATTTGGGCATTTCATCCGTGGATTCTTCTTTACATTGATCCCATGATAACATCTTTTTTCGTAATACTGACTGTTCTTTGGAGCATATTTTCTTCAGTGTCTCTGTTGGACATCTACGATTCGATCTACAAGACAAACAGATAAAATTCAAAAAAACGCTTGAAAAACAAGCGGTTTTTTTGAAGAGAGAGCGCCAAACGATTCCCAAAGCTATGACAGCGCATTCAACGAAAAAGGGAAGAGTGAGACACCGAAACGTCTCGCTCTTCCCAAATCAATTTTCAAAGAATCGTTCAGAGAGAATCTATGATTCCCTGAGCCCAATTAACAATCTGACGGCGCTCGTCAAGAGAAATCTTCTTCGAGAAGATTCCGCCTCCGTTTACATAGTAATCGTTGTCGATTAGATTGGTTCCTGCATCACGAAGCATTTCCTTAACCATTTTAAGCGCTTTGCAGTCCTTTTCACCGTCGATGAAAAGAGCCACGTTGTACGCGCGCTGAGCGGTAAGCTCACGGCAGAACAGTCTGAGTTTATCGTTGGGCTCGCCCTTAAGTGTCATGCCGATAATAACAAGACGTTCCTTTTCGCAGGGGAATCCGGGTGGAACCGCATCAACAAGGCATTTGAAAGCTTCGCCGAGAGCCGACGCAAAAGTTTTCATCTTTGCCTTATCAGAGGAATAAAGAACCCTCATCTTAATGTCTTTCATATCCATTTTGTATGTCCTCCGTAAAGTACGAAATACGATTTTAACATATTAATTATATCATATAAAACGAGGAATTGATATGTCTAAAGTATTAATTTTAACATTTCGTCAAGATGCACATAATACGACGAAATTTTATAGTCATTGTAGCCAAGTCAAGCTTGAGAATTTGTCTTCATTAATTTAAGAAGCACTGCACTTATACCGAATCCTATAACTGTACATGTAATCGCTTCTATAAGTCCGTTCCAACCTACAAAAAGAAGCGAAAAGAGAAGTATGCTGTCGGTATTAAAGGTTGTCTGCATCATCATGCTAATATAGTCGCTTCTTCCGAAGAAAAGAATCAGGAAGAGGATAAAGAGGAGTGTGTTAAGGACAGACGCGGACAATGAGGCAACCGCACACGAGATATTGCCTTTTTTTGTTGATTTATACATTCCTCTGAATATTACAGATGCCAAAAATCCCATAAGTGTACGCGGAATAACGCAAAACAGCGCCGTAAAAACAGGATTAATTGACAAAAGCGCCGCACCGAAGACACTGCCGGTAAAGCATTGAATAAAGCTCGATACGCCGAACATAAATCCGAGAAAAGTCCCGACAGCAGGACCGAGCAAAATTGCTCCTACAGCCACCGGTATCACCAAAAATGTTATTTCAACGAAACCGACCTTGAGATATCCTATAGGCGTAAAGCTCATCAGGAAAATGATCGCAGTCAATATTGCGGTTTGCGTCAAAAACAGGACTTTTTTTGAAGTTTTAATTTTTTCCATAATTTCCTCCGGGACTTTAACCCGACACTGCCGCCCGCAATGTCTGCGGTGTAGCGTGTGTAATTTTATTTATAATGACAGCCTCGGCTGAAATTATACATATTTATAGATTGCACCAGCGGAGAACCTCCGTATAGTAGGCAATGTTCGGCTTACATTCTGTTTCGGACATAAAGTGCTGCTATTCCGCGCAGAGTAAGTGCGGGATCATAGGTGAACTTATTCCGGCAGTTTCTCAAAATTATTTCCGCATATTCTCCGGTAGAGACCAATGCCAGCTTTTCATCACTGTTTTTATCAATAAGCATTTCCCGCAAATTGCGGATTGTTCCGTCAAGCATAGCTGAATTGCCGTTGATAATTCCGGATTTTAATGCTTCTTCTGTGTTCTTTCCAATTAATGGTGCAATGTCTGTGCCTATCGCCACCGACTCGATCAATTCGGCATTCTGAGAGAGGCTTTCCGCTGAAATACGCACTCCGGGAGTGAAAATACTGCCTAATACGGTACGTTCTTTGTCAATCACGGTAACGGTATTTACCGTGCCGGCATCAAAAATTGTAATCGGCGGTTCAAATAAGTCAAGCGCTGCTGCACAATCCGAAACTATGTCTGCGCCTAATGTAGCCGGATCGTCAATCGCTATTTTGAACCCGGTTTTGATGCCCGGTCCGATAATATAAGGACGGGATGAACATCCCGAGAAAAGCTGCGCCGCGGAAGCAATTCTGTCGGTGAGCGTCGGTACAACAGAAGATATGGCTACCGCATCAATCGGATCAATGGCACCTTGAACCGAAGATTTCAGAGAAAAGATTTCTTTGAACAAAACCGCATATTCATCTGTGCTGCGGCGCTCGCATGACGAAATTTCGGAAGAAAAAATAAGTTTCGGCTGTCCGTTCGGGGAAACTTCAAAAGTTCCGAACGAAATGCTTGTATTTCCGATATCTATGCATAATAACATACCGGCTTTCTCCTCCCCTCAATTATACAAAATTTGCATTTTGTATAATTGCTCCTCGATCTGCGCTCGGCTTGAGAATACTGTCTTTCCATTTTCCCCGCCTTCACGATTACGTCTTTTATAATGATACCATATATGAAGCGGCGCTGTCAAGTCTTTGTAAACTTCATATATCATAATCTTCCGTAATTCGTTCACGAACATGCTTTATCACATCATACTTTCGTTTTGTTGCCATTCCTCCTCGGATATGACGTTCCGATTTGTTTTTTTCAAGAATTCTCTTCACACGAAAATAATACACCGAATTTATATTTTTCAGTCTTTCGGTTACATCTTTATGTACTGTGGATTTGCTTATGGAAAATTTTTTTGCGGCCTCACGCACCGTACATTCTGTTTTTATAATATATTCCGCTAATTCTTCGCAGCGCCTTTTCTCTGCATGGGCATTGTAATCGGTCCGTTTATTCATTAAAGAACACCTCAACATATATTTGTCTGATGTAAATATATGTTGAGGTGTGATTTCGTATGATAATTTAAATCGGCAGCTGTTACTTATTGGAAAAAGCGTATACAGTCGTAAAGTCATATACATCACCGGGCTTCAGAACCGTATCTGTAAATCCGGTATGATTAATGCTGTCGGGCATTTTCTGAGTTTCGAAGCAGACCGCGCAGTTTTTGCACTGAGCAACTCCGTTTTTAAACGGGAGGTCCTCGGAATCAATCATATTTGAAGTGTATATCTGAACACAAGGCTGATTCGTATATACCTCCATGAATCTTCCGGAATCCTTATCATAAAGCGATGCGCACTTCTTCACGGTAACAGAATCCGCTCCGTTAATAATATAGTTATTATCGTATCCCCCGCCCTGACGATCCATAGAAGGTTCGGAATCAAAGTCACGTCCGATGGGCTTCTCGACACGGAAGTCATATGGAGTATTCTCTACATCGACGAGCTCGCCCGTGGGAATGAGTTCGAAGTCCTGATCGTTTATACGGTCGGCATCGATCCACATCACCTGATCGCAAATGGTGCCCTTATCATATCCCGCGAGATTGAAATAAGCATGGTTCGTGAGGTTTACGATCGTGTTCTTATCGGTGTCGGCAATATAATGAATGGAAAGTGCACCTTCCCTTTTCAACGTATAAACTACCTTTACCCGAAGGGTACCGGGGAAGTTTTCCTCCATATCGGGACTTGTATAGGTAAGCTCGAGCGAAGGCTCATCGACGTTATCCGACACTTTTACATCCCACATACGTTTGTTGAAGCCGATCTCACCGCCGTGAGCGGAATTCTTTCCGTCGTTTGCGAAAAGGCTGTACTCAACACCGTCAAGAGTAAATTTGGACTTGCTGATACGGTTGCATACACGCCCGATTATGGCACCCTGATATCCCTTTGCATTGAGATAACCGTTGACATCGTCAAATCCGCATATAACATCAGCCTCAGCTCCGTCTTTTCCCTTCACCCAAAGATTCACGACTGTTCCGCCGAAATCGATGATCCGTGCTCTGAGAATCGAGGAATTGGAAAGCGTATATGCAGTAACCGGAGTATTATCCGGGAGAGTTCCGAAAGGTTCTTTAATGATCATTTTGAAGTCCTCTCAAAATTTATTTTCAGTCCGGATATCCGTCGGGATTCTTTTCCTGCCAACGTGCAAGGTCTATGCACATCTCATCAATACCGCGCTTTGCGGTCCATCCGAGAACCTCACGCGCCTTTGTGGGGTCGGCGTAACATTCGTCGATATCGCCGGGACGGCGGGGCGCGATCTTGTAGTTTACTTTTTTGCCTGTAGCCTTTTCATACGCGGAAACGATCTGAAGAACGGAATAACCGTTGCCGGTACCGATATTGAAGTAATCTATTCCCTTCACCTTGCGCGCCTGATCGAGAGCCTTGAGATGAGCGTCGGCAAGATCAACAACGTGAATGTAATCACGCACACCCGTACCGTCGGGAGTATTGTAATCGTTTCCGAAAACGGAAAGGCACTCAAGCTTACCACCGGCAACCTTGGAGATATACGGAAGAAGATTGTTCGGAATTCCCTTGGGGTCTTCGCCGATCAAACCGCTCTCATGCGCACCGATAGGATTGAAATAACGCAGTATGGATACGCTCCACTCCGGATCGGAAACGCAGATATCTGCGAGAATGCGCTCAATAACCAACTTCGTTTCTCCGTAGGGATTTGTAGTGGAAAGCGGAAAATCCTCACGGATCGGCACGCTTTCGGGCTTACCGTATACGGTTGCAGAAGAACTGAATACAATCAGCTTGACATTGTGCTTTGCCATAACCTCGCAAAGTATCAACGTTCCGGTAAGATTGTTGTGATAATATCTTATCGGCTGAGCAACAGATTCACCGACAGCCTTGAGACCCGCAAAGTGAATGACCGAGTCAATATCGTTCTCGTTAAATACACGGTCGACAGCTTCGTAATCAAGAAGGTCGGCATTATAGAACTTCGGACGCTTTCCGGTAATAGTCTCAATTCTGTCGATAACACATTCCTTACTGTTGGAAAGGTTATCGAGAATAACTACATCACGACCGTCGTTAAGTAGCTCGACAACGGTATGAGAGCCTATGAATCCGGTACCGCCTGTAATCAAAATAGCCATAATTACACCTCACAAAAAATGTTTATAAATATTTTTTTATTATCTCATTCATCTCGGGAAGCTTCTTTTCCATATCGCTTACAAGTTTGAGCTGAGTGCGCGCGCGATCAAGATTCTGATTCTCGCGATGAACAGCGAAATAGGTATCTCCGTTGAGATGATCTGCAAGAAAACGAATTCCCGTTTCAAACGTTATAATGATGGCGCCCATCGGGAGTCCGAGAATTTCTGCATCCGTAAGCGAATTTTCAAGACCCGCTATAAAGCCGCGCGTATAATCCTCGAAAAGATCAAGACGCATGAAAACTTTCGAAAGATCGCGTTCATCTTCATCTGCATTGGAAGCTCCGAAGCGTATACTATCACCGAAATCATACAGCACCGATCCGGGCATAACGGTATCCAAATCTATAACGCAGACCGCCTTGAAGGTTTTCTCATCGATCATGACATTGTTGAGCTTTGTGTCGTTATGCGTAACGCGAAGCGGATATTCTCCTGATGCTATTCTGTCCGTTATGTATGAGCATATACCCTCATGGTCAAGTAGAAATTGGACTTCTTCACGTACACTGTCCGCGCGTCCCGCAACATCATCTGCGAGAGCCTTTTTGAAGTCCGCAAAACGGCTTACCGTATTATGAAAGTTGGGAATCGTTTCGTGAAGCTTATCAGCGGGAAATCCGAAAGCATGCGCTGGAATTTTCCGAAAGCAAGTGCGGAATTATAAAAGAGCTCCGGAGTTTCGGCGGTCTGAAATGTTTTCGCACCGATGATGAAATAATACATTCTCCAAACACATCCGTCCGCGTCGGTCGTATAAAAGGTTCCGTCCCTTGTGGGTATCAGGCGAAGCACTTCCCTTGTCGGGTCTCCACCGGCTGCAAGCACCTTTTTCTTTATAAAATCAGTAACATTCAATATGTTCTCGATGAGCTCGGCAGGCTTTTTGAAAATAGAAGTATTGATCTTTTGAAGGACGTACTTGATTTGACCGTCACAACGCACCATAAGAGTAGTATTTATGTGACCTATGTTGCAGGGCTCAAAGGTTTCCGGCGTATCGTCAACTTCAAATTCTCTGAAAATTTTCAGATAAAACTCATGATTGTACATATGAATAAGTTCTCCCTTTTTTAAGCGTGCGTTCCAAAGAAAAATGCCTTATATACAAGACATTAAACCCCCACGATATTGAGATTACGATTAATTATATCACTGCTTGATTTGTTTGTCAATAAAATCTGCCGCTTTTCGGTAAATTGCACACACCTTAAATCCAAGTATGCAAAGAAAAAACCATAAAACGGAAAAAAGCAGACTTACCTGCCCGAAAATATTAAAGCGAAGGGACGAATAGCTCCAGACGTTCCATCCGAGCCGCAGATTGACTATGCACCCGGTAAGAAATTCGGCGGCGGTAATGAAGGCGCTGCCCGCCGCACATCTCAAAAGCAGATGTGCGCCGCCTGCCTTCTCATATAAGAAATAAAGAACGGCGAAGCAAACGCCGCCCAAAACGGTCATGCTCCAATGTGAATACCCGCGCCACAGGATTTCAATAAAAGTATAGATTATTCCTCCGAGCATCGCCGCACCGGAATATCTCCTTAAAGTAATCAAAAAACCACCCCGTAACTGTTTTGTCCAATTACGGAGCGGTTTATTCAGCAAATCAATCAGACTGCGTGTATATTTTTGATGCGTGTCTTAAAGCCGTAAATATAGCCGATAAACATCATCGGTATCTGCGGAACCGTTACTATTATGTAAGCGATAAATCTGTCTTTTGTCGATATATCGCTGAACACATCGTTTGCACTGAATCCTGCAAGCAGGGGAGCCAAAGCTTTTACGGCACCTGCGATATAGTCAAATCCGACGGCAAAGCAAACCAATGTATAGAGAGCAAGCGAGCAGACAACTATTATAATGGGATAAAGAACGTTGAATTTATCTTTTCCCGCTTCGGACTGAGCCGCAACGAGAGCTCCGTCATCACCGGATTTCTTCATAAACTCAAACATAGCTACCATCGAAGCCGCTATGCCGATCACGGTAACGATTATGCTTCCGACACCGAGCTTTGCGGTCATGCCTTCGCTGAACCACATCAAAGCCTTCGATATGTAATCCGGGATAATCATTACGAAAATAGCAATAAGCCCCGAAAGGCAGAGAAACATCACCTGAAAGGGGATTTGCTTGAGCGCATCTAAGATTCTTTTTGAATTCATACCACAAACTCCATTTTCCGTGCGGGTTATTTATGATTAATATCATACAATAATTGCGGCAATTTGTCAATATTCAAACCGCAAAATCAGCAAAAATTGTTCAGGAATAATATCTGATGTCGGCAACGACCTTGCCGAGAACCGAAAGCTCCTTCGTATAAATAGGCTCCATGGTGCGGTTTTCCGGCTGCAGCCTGAAGCGGTCTTTTTCGCGGTAAAAGGTTTTAACGGTCGCTTCGTCTCCGATCAGCGCTACCACGATATCCCCATCGTCGGCGACCGGCGTTCTTTCAACCACTACGATATCTCCGTCGAGTATTCCGGCTTCGATCATACTTGTTCCGCGAATACGAAGGGCAAATAACCGCCCGCCGAAAGATGAAGCACTGCCACCCGAAGGAGTAAAATCGATATACTCTTCTCCGCTGAGATCCTCTGATGCCAAAATCGGCAGTCCCGCCGCAACATCGCCGATCAGCGGCACTCTTATGCTATTTCGCTCTGCCGGATCGGCTTTCGTGCGTATTGAACGGCTCTTTCCGTCTTCCTTCTCGAGATACCCTTTTTCCTCAAGCCTTTTTATATAGGAAAACACCGTAGATGTGCTTTTTATCCCTGTCTCTGCGCATATATCCCTCACCGACGGCGGATATCCGTTAAGCCTCGTCGCGGATATGACAAATTCAAGAATTGCGCGTTCTTTATCCGTAAGCGGCTTCTTCATATATGTTACTCCTTTGCTGATAAAATAAGGGGCATCCCCATGTATTATATCAGATAAGAATTTAAAAATCAAACATTTGTTTCTTCTTCTTCCGACCAAAACGGCAATGTTTACAATTGCTTAACATATCCAAGTCGCAAAATATGTTAACAAACTGTAAAATAGAAAATTCAGTGGAGTTTGGTATTGAAAAGTTGATTTTTCGGGTATATAATCTAACATAGGAAAAATTGGTTTTCTAAGTTTTCTGATTTCAACACAAAACATAGGAGGGCACTATGACAAACAACAAATACGTTCTTTCATGGGTTAACGAGATGGCAGAAATGACCAATCCCGCCAAGATCGTATGGATCGACGGAAGCGAGGAACAGGCAGACGCACTTCGCGCCGAGGCTTGCTCAACCGGCGAAATGATAAAGCTTAACGAGAAGCTTCTCCCCGGCTGCTACCTGCATCGTACCGCGGTAAACGACGTGGCTCGCGTCGAGGGACGCACCTTCATCTGCACCCGAAAGAAAGAGGACGCAGGAAACATCAACAACTGGATGGATCCCAAGGAATGCTATACAAAGCTCACCAAGCTCTACACGGGTTCTATGACCGGAAAGACTATGTACGTAATTCCCTACTCCATGAGTATAGTCGGATCTCCTTTCGCAAAATACGGAATCGAGCTTACCGACTCTATTTATGTAGTTTTGAATATGCTTATAATGACCCGCGTCGGAAACGATGTTCTCGACGCTCTCGGCGATGATACCGGATTTATAAAGGGACTCCACGCGAAGGCAGACCTCGACGAAGAAAACCGTTATATCTGTCACTTCCCTGAGGACAACACCATTTGGAGCATAAACTCCGGATACGGCGGAAACGTTCTTCTCGGAAAGAAGTGTTTCGCTCTCCGTATTGCATCCTATCTCGGGCGCAAGGAAGGCTGGATGGCAGAGCATATGCTCATCCTCGGCATTGAAACTCCCGAAGGCGAGCTCAAGTATATCAGTGCGGCATTCCCGTCTGCGTGCGGCAAGACCAACCTCGCTATGCTTATTCCCCCGGAAATCTACAAGAAGAAGGGATATAAGGTATGGTGCGTAGGTGACGACATTGCATGGCTCCGCATCGGCGAGGACGGAAGACTTTGGGCCGTAAACCCCGAGAACGGCTTCTTCGGAGTTGCTCCCGGAACAAACAGCAAGTCCAATCCCAACGCACTTGCTACCACTCAGCGTGACACCATCTTCACCAACGTTGTTCACGATCTCGACAACAACACCGTTTGGTGGGAAGGTCTCAACGACAATCCGCCGTCAAACGCTATCGACTGGCGCGGAAACAAGTGGGATATCAGCATGTACAACAAGAACGACAAGAGCACCTGCGGCGCTCATCCCAACTCCCGCTTTACCGCCAAGGCAACTAACTGCCCCTGCCTCTCTTCCGAATTCAACAATCCGAAGGGTGTGCCGATTTCCGCGATCGTATTCGGAGGGCGCCGTGCAAAGACTGCTCCGCTGGTATATCAGTCTACAAGTTGGCAGAACGGAACCTTTGTCGGATCAATCATGGCATCCGAAACTACGGCAGCAGCCTCCGGTGCAGTCGGTGTAGTACGCCGCGATCCTATGGCAATGCGTCCGTTTACCGGATATGACATGGGTGACTACTTCGGTCATTGGCTCGAGATGGGCAAGAACATCCCCAATCCTCCGAAGATCTTCCATGTAAACTGGTTCCGCACCGACGCAGACGGTCACTTCATTTGGCCCGGATTCGGCGACAATATGCGTGTTCTACTTTGGATTCTCGCGCGCTGCGAGGGCAAGGTAGACGCAAGAGAGACCGCAATCGGCTATGTTCCCTACGCAAAAGACATCAACATCGAAGGACTCGACATCACCGAAGACACCGTAAACGAGCTTCTCTCGGTAGATAACGAAGCTTGGCTTGCGGATGTTGAAAATATCAAAGAATTCTACGATATGATCGGCGGCACCGTACCTTGCGAACTGCGCGAAGAACTTTCCGCTCTCAAGGCAAGACTTTCAAAATAATATAGTTGGTGAAAGAAAGAGGAGCGGTAAATATTTTCTTTATCGCTCCTCTTTTTTGACGTAAGAAAGGTTATATAATGACTGTTTTTTCAGTTATCACCTTGCTCGGAGGATTGGCGTTTTTTCTATACGGTATGCATGTTATGTCCTCCGGACTTGAAAAAATGTCGGGAAGTAAGCTTGAAAAGATACTTAAACGGGCGACCGACAACAGGTTCACGGCTCTTGCTCTCGGCGCCGGAATAACTATTGCAATCCAATCTTCTTCGGCAATGACCGTCATGCTCGTCGGTCTTGTAAATTCGGGGATAATGAAGCTCGGACAGACGATCGGTGTCATAATGGGCTCAAACATAGGAACTACGCTTACCGCATGGATACTTTCCGTTGCCGGAATTGAAAGCGACAATATTCTTGTAAATCTTCTTAAGCCTGAAAATTTCGCTCCTATATTCGCTCTTGTGGGAATCATACTGGTCATGATGTCCAAGGACAAGCGTAAACAGGATGTTGGCACGATAATGCTCGGATTTGCCGTGCTTATGTCCGGGATGACCCTCATGAGCGATGCAATGAAACCGCTTGCGGATTCTCCCGATTTTTCGTCCGTGCTTACAAGTTTCTATTCCCTTCCCCTTGCTCCGATACTCGGCGTCGCCGTCGGTGCGATTTTCACGGGAATCATACAGAGCTCCGCCGCATCGGTGGGCATTCTTCAGGCGCTTTCTCTAACGGGAAATATCACTTTCGGAATGGCTCTTCCCGTTATAATGGGACAAAACATCGGTACCTGTGTCACCGCAATAATTTCAAGTATAGGTGTAAACAAAAACGCAAAACGGGTATCGGTAATCCACATTCTTTTCAACCTTATCGGAACAGTAGTTTTCCTGATACTCTTCTCCGGTCTTAATCTCATTTTCAAATTTAATTTTCTCAACAACGCCATCTCTCCTGTCGGAATTGCGGCAGTCCACAGCGTATTCAATATAGCCACCACCGCGATCCTGTTCCCATTTGCAAAATCCCTTGAAAAAATGTCCACCTTTATTGTACGCGATTCCGAACATAAAGAGAAATACGAATTTCTTGACGAGCGTCTTATTTCAACTCCTTCGTTTGCAATTTCGGAATGTACAAACCGCACTGTAAAAATGGCGGAAATCGCACGCGATACGATCAAAGACGCGATAAGCCTTTTTGAAAAGTACAGTGCCAAAAAGGTTGACCGCATTCTTAAAAACGAAGATGAGCTCGACATGTATGAGGACAAGCTCGGAACATATCTTGTGAAAATCTCGTCAAAGGACGTCTCCGACAAAGACAGCCGTCAGATATCGAAAATGCTCCATACGATCGGAGATTTCGAACGTCTCGGAGATCATGCGGTGAACATACTTAAAAGTGCTCAGGAAGTACACGAAAAAGGTCTTTCGTTCTCGGATAAGGCAAAAGAAGATCTTCGCAATCTTACAAACGCTTTAATTGAGATACTCGACCTCACCTACGATTCCTTCAGCACAAACGACGTTGAAAAGGCTTCGTCCGTCGAGCCTCTCGAGCAGGTTATCGACCGCTTGGTAGCCGAAGTCAAGACAAGTCATATATCCCGTCTGCAGACCGGAGAATGTACAATCGAAATGGGATTTGTGCTTTCGGATCTTCTTAACAATTATGAGAGAGTTTCTGATCACTGTTCTAACATCGCCGTCACCATGATCGAAGTTGAGCAAGGAAGCTATGATACTCACAGCTACCTGAACAGCGTTAAAGACATGAGCGACGAAGGCTTTAATAATGAATACCGCAAATACAAAAACAAATATCTCAGTTAATCTTATATAGGTCTTGAAAGCAGTCGGATTCTTCCGACTGCTGCTATTTTAATACGGTAAATGCGCTTGAAAGCGCCGGAAAATTTATAAAAACGCTTGACAAGCACCCGCAAATCTGATATACTATGTAAAGTGTTATGCTTTACAGCTTTCGGAGGCTATTTATGTTTGAAAAGGATATGCGGATCGCCGCACTTATCGACATATACGGCTCGCTTTTGACAGATCGCAAACGCGAAATCATTGATATGTACTACAACGACGACTATTCCCTTTCCGAAATATCGGAAAACACTGGAATCTCACGTCAAGGTGTCCGTGATTCCATAAAGAAAAGCGAAGCTGAACTCACGGAGCTCGACGAAAAGCTCGGTCTTTTCAAAAGCATCAACGCTTTCAACGAATTCAGAACCGAATTTGCCGAAGATATGGAGAAAGCCTGTTCACTTGAGGAAAACGCAATGCGCACGGTCATTCGTGATCTTGCGGCAAAGCTTCGGCAAAAGGATTTTATAACAGATACAGCCAAAAACTGAAAGGAGGCTCCATGTTTCAGAATCTTTCCGAAAAGCTTGCAAATGCATTCAGTAAATTCAGAAACAAGGGAAAGCTCACGGAAGCCGATGTCCGGGAAGGAATGCGTGAGGTTAAGCTTGCGCTTCTCGAGGCAGACGTTAACTTTAAAGTTGTACGCGAATTCATAAAAAAGGTCACCGAACGTGCTGTCGGAGCCGAGGTTTTGGAAAGCCTTGTTCCGTCGCAGCAAATAATAAAGATAGTCAACGAGGAGCTTGTTGAGCTTATGGGAAAATCCCAGGCTAAGCTCGAGATTTCCTCAAAACCGCCGACAATAGTGATGATGGTAGGTCTTCAGGGCTCCGGTAAAACCACACATTCCGGAAAACTTGCGGGAATGTACAAGAAGCAAGGCAAAAAGCCCCTTCTTGTCGCCTGTGATATTTATAGACCTGCCGCGATAAAACAGCTCGAGGTAGTCGGAGAAACTCTCGGAATTCCGGTATTTCAAATGGGAACCGAATCCCCGGTAAATATCGCATCGGAAGCCGTAAAATATGCCGATAAAAACGGATACGATATGGTATTTCTCGATACCGCCGGACGCCTGCACGTCGATGAAGTGCTCATGAAAGAGCTTTCGGATATAAAGAACACCGTAAATCCGACAGAAATTCTTCTTGTGGTCGATTCCATGACGGGTCAGGATGCAGTCAATGTGGCCGAATCCTTCAACGAGCTTTTGGATATCACCGGCGTTATACTCACTAAGCTTGACGGCGATACACGCGGCGGTGCCGCCCTTTCGGTAAGGTACGTTACCGGAAAGCCGATAAAGTTTGTCGGAACGGGCGAAAAGCTTGACATGATCGAGCCTTTTTATCCCGACAGAATGGCTTCGAGAATACTCGGCATGGGCGATGTGCTCTCGCTTATTGAAAAAGCAGAACAGTCGTTCGATCAAAAAAAAGCCGAGGAAATGGAGAAAAAGCTTCGTGAGGCTTCGTTTACTCTCACCGATTATCTCGAACAATTCCGTCAGATAAAGAATATGGGCAATATAAAAGATATACTGGCCATGCTTCCCGGTATGTCATCTGCAGTCAAAGATGCCGATATCGACGACCGCGCACTCAGCCGTACCGAGGCCATTATTTTGTCTATGACGGTCAGAGAACGCGAGCATCCGGAAATACTCAATGCTTCACGCAAGAAGCGCGTCGCGGCAGGCTCCGGAACTTCCGTTGAAGAAGTTAACCGCCTCCTCAAGCAGTACGAGCAGATGAACAAAATGATGAAACAGTTCATGGGCAACGGAAGGAAAGGCAAGAAAGGACGGATGAAGCTTCCGTTCAGATTATAAGCAACAGTCAAAACATTGCTTCATGCAATTTGAAAATACTTTTAATATTTAAGGAGAAATGAAAAATGGCAGTAAAAATCAGACTCAGAAGAATGGGCGCAAAAAAGGCTCCCTTCTATCGCGTTGTAGTTGCGGATTCCCGCTCTCCCCGTGACGGACGTTTTATCGAAGAAGTAGGCTTCTACGATCCAATGAAGGAGCCCGTTGAGATCAAGCTTGATGCCGAAAAAATTCAGAAATGGATCGGAAACGGTGCGCAGCCCACTGATACCGTTCGTGCCCTTCTTGTAAAGAGCGGCGTTATCAGCAAATAAACAGGTGACCAGATGATAGATGTTAACACTCTGCTTTGCGATATGGTAAAAGCGATTGTTGACAATCCGGATGAAGTCAGCGTCACCGAGACGGTCGAGGGAGACTCTATTATACTTAACCTGAACGTTGCTGAGGGTGACGTGGGCATGGTTATCGGAAAGCACGGAAACATCGCCCGCTCAATCAGGACTGTTATCAAGGCAGCCGCAAAGTCAACAGACAAAAAGATCTCGGTTGAAATCAATTAAAGAAGCAGCTTCTGCAAATGAAAAACATCATTTGCAGAAGCTGTTTTGTTATATATGGAGTAGTAAGAAATTTCAGATGAAAACAGGAAAACAAAGCTGTGCCGCCATGATCTCCGGATCGTCATCATTCAGCTTACCCTAACGGATTAGAAAGCGGATGAACCCGGTGAAATACCGAATGACATCCGTATAATTCTACTTGGTCTGCAATGCGTTCAGCTTTGGATTTTGAAACTGCTCAACGGTCAGCATATTGAGGGACTTGCAGATCAGCGGATCATGCGGTATATAACGTACATGTCCTAAGATTATTTGTATCGCAGCATCCGGCGCGATATCTTCCTTATCCCTTGTAAAGACCCGAATCCCTTGTGAAGACCCGATCATCCCAATCCGCCATTGCAAAAAATAGAATGCCTGTTGTACTGTTCCGTCACTGTTTCAACAAGTGCATCAAGAATTTCCTGCTTGCTTCCGAAATGGCTGTACAGAGATGCTTTGCGGATTCCATCATTTCGATTTCCATCCTACAACTAATATCACCATTACTACTATCGAACGGTAGGTTGTCAAGAAAGATTTTCTGATTTCCGGAAAAAAGCACCTGCCGAAGCAGATGCTTAATATGAAATTATTCCGTTTTTTTCTCGGGCAGTGATTATACCCTCTGTCTGCCGCGAAAAGCTTGTTTCACTCAAAAAGAACCGTTTTCAACGTCATGAATGTGTCCGCCGCTGCTGCACATATTCTCACGGTAGGTTTTGATACTGAAAATCACTTTTTGGTCGTAGCCTGTACGGTATTCTCGTAAACAAAATCATCAACCATGTTGCGAAGTATGGTTTCCTTCAGATTGTCCACGGCTTTTTGTCTTATCTCATCCGTAACCTCTTCATCGGTCGTCAGATATCCGAGACTGTAAGCTCTGTAAGCAATATACATGTCAAGATCACCGTATCCCTCATCCTGGGCTATCTCAAGAGCCTTTTCGGAATACACGGAATCGGTAATTGCCATCTTTTCCTGACGCGCTATATAATATACTATCATCTCGTCCTTGACCTTTTCTTCTGCCTGCTTCTGCACCGCAGCATTGAATTCATCCACTGTCTGGTAGTACTTTTCCTTCACATATTCTTCAAGCGTCTGTTCCGCTTTACGCGCACTCTCCTCTACTCCGGCAAGAATCGAATTTTTAGCTTCCTCGAGTTCCTTTTCGGGATACTTTTTCACCTTGAAGTTGTCGTGAATCTGGATCCACACTCTTGTATTAACATAGCTCTCGATCTGCTCATTTCTCGTGCGCTGAAGAGTTGAAGCGGCAGAAGCTCTGTAGCTCTCTTCGGAATCATATCCCATAACGGAACCGTCTTCGGGATAGA
The DNA here is from genome assembly GCA_900550625.1 of uncultured Eubacteriales bacterium. GTDB lineage: Bacteria > Bacillota > Clostridia > Oscillospirales > CAG-272 > UMGS1312. The sequence goes on along the minus strand of URSW01000001.1, from coordinate 16,023 downwards.
TAATCTCCTGAATATATGTGCAGATTACATCAAGCTCTATAGTCTCGCCCGCATATGCCGGGTATTGCCAGCACGGATCGGGGAGAGTGTACGTCAAGGTTTTTCGTTCGCCGACACTAAACTGTCCTGTAACCTGATCGTCAAAACCGGGGAAAAGGTCATCACTTCCAACAACAACCGAAAGCACCTTTTGACTTCCCTCAAGCTCGTCCATAGGCTCACCGTTTGCAAATCCCTTAGAAATAGCGGAAATCATGCGATCCTTCTTATCACCGTCTCCGGCAAGATATCCTTGGTATGCAATACCTATTATATCGCCGTCCTTGCACGGTCGGTCGGTAATGTCTATCCAATCGCAGCCGAAAACACGGTTTCTCTTCACGCTGTTATCGATCTCCTCGGTGCTTACGTTCGTATCACCGATGTATACCTCCAATCCGGAATACTTTCCGGGCTTAAGGTATTCCTTGAGATTATAATCATAACGTACTCTCAGATCCCCGTCGAAGGTAGCCTGTGCACACGATGTAAGCAGCGCCGACACCGCTATGATTACGGCGGAAACGGAAGCGAACATTCTTGTTCTTTTCATATCAGTTCCAACTTTCATTCTTTTTTCAGAAGTATAGAAATTATATCACATTTCTCAAAAAAAGTGAATAGCTTCTTACGTTTTTATTTATTTTCCGTTGCATTGTTTTTGGAAATAAGGCGATATACGATCCTTGACACAAAGAAAGCAAGAATGCCGTAGCCGACAACGATCACAACACCGTCCAAAATTATTGAGTTGACCTCGTCAACCGTCGGAATGAATTCCACACCGATAAGGAATTTGACCGAACGATATATCCATCTAATAAACGGCAAAAGAAACTGAACAAGTATTACGCCGTTCAATGCCGATTTTACCGAATATCTGTTTTCCGACTCATGTGTGAAATAAAGCTTATTTTCTATAAAAGCGACCATCCATGCGACAAACGCAAGTGCCGCCGCGGTAAAGAATTCCGCCGAAAGCGATATAAACGCAAGCATTATACGGTACGAATTAATCTCTCCGCCGATATAGTCTAAGAGAAATCTCGCTATGCAGTCGGCAAGATAAACTCCGGAAAATATCAAAAGAGAGATAATCCCTTTCGACGGCGAATAGGAATATACCGCCGTTGCCACCGAAGTATAAGCCGCCGCAATAAAAATACAGGTAAACGCCACAGCGGTATAGTTAAGCACATCGGTCACGATTGGATCGGACATAACATTAGTGGCGGTATAAGAATACGCCACTCTCACGCAGCGTGCAATTAATGCCGGAATAAAAATGCAAAAAAAACTTTTAAGGTAAAAAAAGTCCGGCTTATTTATATTGTCAGTCATTACAGGCTCCCCGCTAACCGATTATTTTTTTAATGATAGCATAATGCGTAAACAAAAGAAAGCGGCGATTTGTAAATTATTCAGACATATTACGAAAAAATCCGAATAAAAATAGAATATAAACCGAAAGGAAGAGAATACATAATGAATGAAATCAACAGAGAACGGGCGATTCTCGATTATACCTCCCCGCTGACATATTCGATGATGATGGAATATCTGCAGATTTTTTGCGAAAGATACGATTTTATATCGGTAGTAAATATCGGAAAAAGTCTTTGCGGCAAAAGCATCCCGTTAGTTACGCTCGGTGATGTCCATGCTCAGAAAAGCGTCTTATATGTCGGAACCCACCATGCCATGGAATGGATATGCTCGGTTGTTCTGCTGCGATTTGTAAACGAATACTGCGAATGCATAAAGAACGGCAGTCGAATGTATAATCTCAACATGAAATATCTCTTCTCGTCAAGAAGAATAATGATCGTTCCGATGCTGAATCCCGACGGAGTGGATCTTCATATCGGCGGAATGTGGGAACACTTTCCTCTCAGAGAGCGCGTGCTTATCATGAACGGAGGAAGCAGTGATTTCGAATCGTGGCAGTCAAACGCACGCGGAGTGGACCTCAACCACAATTACAACGCTCTGTTCAAAGAATACAAAACACTTGAACGCGAAAGAAATATCCTGCCGGGTCCCGGAAAATACAGCGGTGAATACCCGGAAAGCGAACCGGAAACGGGCGCGCTGTGCAGTCTGCTGCGATTTGACGATTCAATAAAACTGCTGCTGACGTTTCATTCACAGGGGGAAGAAATATTCTACGGCGGTGATGCCGCACCGAATAAGTCAAAAGCGCTCGGAAAAACCATATCAAAAATGTGTTCTTACAAGCTCAGCGAAACCGAGGATACAGCATCATACGGCGGGCTGACGGATTGGTACGTCCGGGAAATCGGTAATCCGGCGTTCACCCTCGAATGCGGACGCGGCAAAAATCCTCTTCCGCTTTCGGATTATTTCCGAATATACATTGGTCTCAGAGAGCTTCTGTTTTCCGCATGTACGTTGATATAGCAAAATCTTGTCTGGCAGGCGAAGAGAATTCCGTTTTGTCCGAAAATACTAATTCAAGCATTGACGATATTTCATTCGTTCCGTATGACCGAATAAAATCGAAAAAAGGACTTGCTTTCACAAGTCCTTTTTTCTTGGCGCGCCGTAAGGGATTCGAACCCCTGACCTTTTGGTTCGTAGCCAAACACTCTATCCAACTGAGCTAACGGCGCTTATTTTTCAGTACTTATATATAATACCACATCAATCGGGAAAAGTCAAGAGCTAATTGACAATTTTCTTACTTTTGCATATATAAATTCACTTAAATATTTTGCCGGCGTACAGCAACCCGATAATTATGTCTCTTCGCATAAAATTTCCGAAGAAAAAAGGCACCGACAAAGCGGATATAAATCTCCGTTTTGTCGGCGCCCATGATTCAATAAATCACGCCTGTCCGATTATTTCATCCATAACGTTCAGAATCTTATCTATCGTAGCTTCGGTAGCAATGATCGGCGGTTTCATAAGCATTGCCGGCAGGCAGTTTGCCTTGTATATCTGCGCCGATGCGTCGATGCAGTGCTCCTTCATTTTAGAAGCAAACGCCGCCGCCTGATCCACGGAATGGAAATGAATAGCCGCAAGATGTCCGAATCCCTCAACATCACAGATGATATCGGAATGTCTCTCCATAATGCCGCGAAGTCCGCTTTCGAATCTCTCTCCGAGCTTTTCGACAACCTCGCCGTTTGTTCTCATAAACGTCATGGTTATAAGGTACGCGAGAGAAGCGAGCTCTTCCTGACCGTTGGTAACAAGTGCGCCGAACTGATTCAGTATATCCATCTCAGCGGTCGTTATGACCTTGCTTGCGGGATACTCTCCGCCGGGGAATCCTTTACCGACTATTGCAAAGTCGGGATGCAGCCCATAAATACGGAACAGGAACATTCCGCGATACCACATGCACGACTGTATCTCATCGCACATGGTGGGAGTGTCATACTCGGCGCAAAGCTTGTATGCCGCCTGCAGGAATTCCTTCGTAAGCCTTATTCCGCCGTAATTCATAAGAATTATCTCGTGCATAAAGCCCGCTGTCTTATAGTTTCCGGAGTTGTATTTCTTGATCTTTTCTTCAAAGTCAGCGATATCATTGATCATCACCGGAACTACCTTGTAGAGTCCGTTCTCTTCCGCTGCATCACGAAATTCCGGCCACAGACCGCGGAATGTCTGAAGAAGGACCGTCGTACCGTGATAGTTGCCCTCGACGCCGCCGTTTTTGTCGCCCATCACGAAGAACACAGGTGTTTTTCCGTGATACTTGGGTTCTGCAAATGTAGCGTCCAGCTTGTAAAAGCGTGCAAGCATCATCTTGAATGCCGCTTCACACGAAAGGCTTCCGGTCTCAAGATTTATAACACGGTTGAGCACCTTGGGTTCAGTCGAAGCAAGAACCTTTGCGGTAGCCACCTCGTCTTCCCATTCAATGCCGTTTGCAGACTGCACAAGACGCTTTTCCATTAATCTGGTAACATAGCCTCTTGTATTGTTATGGGTTGCGTTGAGTATTCCGAGACGGCGCGCGTTATCAATAAGACGGTAGCCGTTAAAGCGGTGTCCGAGCGGAGTATGATAATGCTCGCTCTTCCCTATCAGATACAGTTTTCCGTCTTCGCCGAGTCGGTAGTTGGCAAATCCGGTAACGGGAGACATCCGGTCGGAGGCAGCCTTCATATAAGCGTTGGTACCTGCACCCTTGGTATCGGAAGTGAAAACGGGAGCTATCTGTTTTCCCACGTAGGAAAGGAGCTCGTCGTTTTTCTTCTGAACCTCTTCGGAATAAAAATCGATCTTTTCGGATGCGATTTTCGCAGCTTCCTCGGCGTCCATCATTCCGAGCGCGGAGTTGGCTGCGCAAAGTGCGCCGATATAGTCTTTTCCGAGAATATCCTCAAGCGAAACTTTCTGATTTATAAACATGGCAATTCAACAGGCCTCTGAGCTCAAAGGCATCCTTTCTTTTATTTTTCGGTTTGAGCAGTCCGCACTCAGTCTATGTCTATGAGACGGCGTTCCTTATAAGAACGGAGAGCGGCAGTTTGCACTTTATGAGAAAGGAGGGTTTCTTCGGGACGTACCAGACCGAACGGAACCTCACGTCCTTCGATCTCGCAAATAAACGTCGCCCACATCTGAAGGATAGAATCCGTAAATCCGAACTCGAAAATTCCGCCCGTTATGGTGGGATGCATGGTTTTGAAGCCTATGCCGAGGCGGCACCACGCTTGCTCCTTATCCCACGAATCGGTATAGTAGAACGCATTGGGGTCGGACGAATTGAAGCGGGCAGAAGCTTTAACTCCGTATACTTCAAGTACCCATTCATCCGTTGATCCGGGCGACATACGCTTAGTTTCGAGATACATCGGGAAAATCTCTCCGTCCTTATCCTTGACATCACAGCAAATCGTTGCGTTATCCCATGTGAGGCACGGCACACGTCCGCCTTTTCCGTCCGGACGTTCCTTTACGATCTTCGAAAGCTTGGCAAAAGCGTTGAGCGGCTTCCATCCCATACGGAAAGGAACATGCTCGGTATGTATTCCGAGGTCTCCCATGCATCCGTACTCACCGTTTATCTCGATCATTCTTTTCCAATTGATCGGCTTTTTCAGATCCATATCGCTCGAATGGCGGAAAGCGGAGCGCACTTCGATAATCTTGCCGAACTTGTCATCCTTTATCCAGCGGATAAGCTCCTGACAGCCGGGGAAATACGGAAACTCGCTTGAGCAGCGAACCGTAACCTCGGGATGAGCTTCACATGCGGCAACAATTGCGGCATTCGCCTCTTCGTCGATTCCGAAGGGCTTCTCTCCGAGAAGATGCTTACCTGCGTTGATTATATCACAATAGAACTGCTTATGAAGGTTATGCGGAACGGCGCAGTACACCGCATCCACTTCCGGATTTTCGATTATCTTATGATAATCCGATTCATTGTATTTGATGGTATCGAAATTTTTGCGGAACCATTCCTTAGCCTTGTCCGACGTATCGCATACCGCGATAATCTCCGGGCGTGTAATGTCCTCGGTAAGATGGCACCAGCGTGCGGCGGCGGAAGCAAATTCTCTTCCCATAAGTCCGCATCCGATAATGCCGAAACGGATAGTTTTACTCATATCAAGCACCTCGTTTAATTAATGAAAGTGGATTTTACATACAGCAAAATTATAACACGGTGTACGAAGTATGTCAATAAATGAAGGAGAAACTTTCATATCTTCCGAATCAAATTTCAAAAGTTTTCGAAACAATCCTCGCCGCAGACTCGACAAACCTTACGCAGGGGCGTGTTCTGTAATACTCATCGGTACGCTCCGACGGAACGGGGCTTGTCTTGATCCCCTTCAGAAGCTCCCGGCAGACCGTACTTCCGTTCTTTTCCCGAAACTCTTCAAGCATCCCGTTTACAAGAGCATACAGTTTTTTCTTTTCCTCCATATCGTTTGCGGAATCATACCCGGCGATCACCCCCGCGATCATCGCCATAGCGGAGACAGCGCCGCAGGTTTCACGCGAGCCCCCTATACCTCCGCCGAATGCGGAAGCAAGCCGCAGCGCATCGCTTTCGCTGTAACCCGTTGCATCGCAGAACGCTGCAAATACCGCCTGCGCGCAGTTTCTTCCCTCAAGAAAAAGCTCTCCTGCCTTCTTTTCACGGTCCATAACGCTCCTCCTTTTCGTCACGCAGCTTTTTCGCCGCGCGTAAGTTTCTTCATCCAATGGTATCTGTTTGCCTTTATTGCCGCAACTCCGCATTTGAAAATTTGATCCGAATTGAGACAAAGCACAACCGCGACAGGCGGCCAATTGAATACAAAAGCCGCGCAGAACGAAAGCGGAAGGACGATTCCCCATATACTGACAAGATCATTTATGAGTACAAACAACGAATCTCCGCCGCCGCGTATGATTCCGGTTATTACAGGCATTTCATATGCCGTTCCGATACCGGTAAAGCAAAGCACAAGGATAAACTGTTTCGCCATGGCGTACGCTTCGGGCGAAAGCGAAGAATAAAGCGAAAGCACCGGTTCTCTGAGGATATACAGAAGCACTCCCGTGGTAATTCCTATCAGAAGGAAAATCGCCTGAAGCGTCCTTACATATTCCTTGAGTTTCGGCAGACATTCATCAATACTGTCCGAACTTCCGATCAGTTTTCCTATTATGACAGCCGCCGCGCTTGATGCTCCGAGCGAAGCGACTTTAAGCACCTGATACAAAGTCGTCGCAGCCGAATTTGCCGCAATCGCCGCATCCTGCATATGACCGAGAACAACCGTCTGAAGAGCGGTCGAAACGCCGAACATCGCGCCGACCAAAGTAAATCTCCACATATTTTTCAGGTAATCCCGAACTGCGGCAATACCTGGTCTAATGAAATCGGAAAGCTTAGAGCGAAGCTTTTTGTCAATGAAGAAAACATAAACAACAACGACTGCAAATTCGGCAAAGCGTGCGACAAGCGTACCGACTGCCGCACCGGTAACGCCGAGCTCGGGCGCGCCGAAATGTCCGCCGATCAGCACATAATTCACGGAACAGTTTATAAGAAGCGTCATAACCGATACAACAAATCCTATACGAACGGTCTCGACGCTCCTCAGCCCCGCAAGAAAAATGTTCGTAAGCGCAAACAGCGGGTATGTAAAGCGTATGATTCTTATATATTCACTTCCCTGCGCAACAATCGCCGGAGACGTTGTGAAAAGTCCGACAATCTGAGTCGGAAAAAGGCTCACTGCCGCAAAAACAATGACCGAAAAAGCCGCGCCCGTATAAAGCGCGCTTCCGATTATTTTTCTTATTTCGGAGGTACGCCCCTGTCCCCAATACTGACTGCATATTACAACAGCGGCATCTCCGCACCCCATCACGATCTGCTGAAAGATAAACTGTATCTGGTTCACTGCAGCGACACCGGAAAGTGCGGTTTCGCTGTATGACCCGATCATCACATTGTCCGCAAGATTTACGGAAAAAGTGATAGTATTATGAAGTATCAGAATCCAATAAAGCGAATTGAAAGTTTTATAGAAGTTTCTATCGCGGCTGAAAATCATTTTCGGCATCCTCTTTTTTCGACATCTCCGCTATTATACCACCGAAGAATGAGGATTTCAATGGATTTTACGAGCTTTTTTCTTCTTGTCATTTAAAAAGGCTTGAAAAGCCGAAACCGTTATGGTAAAATATATGGAATGAAGAAAAAACGAAAGGATTTTGCCTTATGGAGTATAAATTTTCCGACAAACTTGCTTCTTTGAAGCCCTCTGCAATACGCGAAATTTTCAAAAGCCTTACCGATCCCACGATAATAAGCTTCGCAGCGGGAAACCCTTCCCCTCTTTCTTTCCCCGTGGAAGCTCTTTCAAAAATATCCGCCGATATTTTTGCCAATGATTCAACGACGGCGCTTCAATACAGCATTACCGAAGGCTATGTTCCGCTGAGGGAGGATGTGGTTGCACGTCTCAATAAAAAATTCAGCATAGACGCAGATGTGAATAACACAATCATTACCTCCGGCGGTCAGCAGGGGATCGAACTTGCCTGCAAAGCGCTGTGCAATGAAGGCGATGCTGTCATATGTGAGAATCCCTCATTCATCGGCGCTCTGAACGCTTTCCGCTCTTGCGGTGCAAGAACGGTTGGTATCGAGCTTGAAATCGACGGAATCGATCCCGAAAAGCTCGACCGTCTCATTTCCGAAACGCCCGACGCAAAAATGCTCTACCTCATTCCGACATTCCAGAATCCCGCCGGAATCACCACCTCTCTCGAAAAGCGCCTTGCGATTTACGAGGTTGCAAAAAAGCACAATATCATAATATTCGAGGACAACCCCTACGGCGAGCTCCGCTTCTCGGGTGAAGAAATACCCACATTCAAATCCATGGATTCCGAAGGACTTGTGATATATTCGTCCTCATTCTCAAAGATACTCTCTTCGGGAATGCGTGTGGGATACGTCACCGCTCCGATTGAGATAATTCAGAAAATGGTTGTCGCAAAGCAAAGCGAGGATGTTCACACGAATATTTTCTTCCAGATGATGTGCCACAAGTATATTTCGGAATACGATCTCGACGCTCATATAAATGAAATACGTAATCTTTACCGCGCAAAATGCGATCTCATGCTCAAAACGCTTGATGAAAACATGCCGAACGAGGTCACATACACAAGACCCGAGGGAGGACTTTTCATATGGGGAACACTTCCCGACTCCGTAAACGAGCCCGAATTCGTAAAAAAAGCCATAGAACATAAAGTGGCGGTCGTTCCCGGCGAGACCTTCAACTGCGATACGTCAATGCCTTCGCAGTCGTTCAGAATGAATTATTCCACTCCTTCCGACGAAGATATCGTTCGCGGTGTCAAGCTTCTTGCTCAGACCGCAAAAGAAATGATAAAGTAATCCCCCTTTTCCGTTAAATAAAATACGACGAAAGAAAAAGAGGTCGCCACATTGTTTATTGACAGAACCAAGATATATGTTAAAGCCGGAGACGGCGGAAACGGCGCGGTTTCCTTCCGACGCGAAAAATATGTTTCCCACGGCGGACCGGACGGCGGAGACGGAGGAAACGGCGGAAATATTGTTTTCCGTGTCGATAAGGGATGCAACACACTCCTGACATTCAGACACAAAAGAAAATTCGTCGCGCAGAACGGCGGAAACGGATCGGGATCAAAATTTCACGGTGCAAACGGCGCCGATGTTATAATCCCCGTTCCCTGCGGAACGATCATCCGTTCGACGGAAGGACTTGTCATACACGATATGTCCGACGGCGAGGATTTCATAATGTGCCGCGGAGGTCGCGGAGGCTGGGGAAACCGTCATTTTGCAACACCTACGCGCCAGGCTCCGAGATTCGCCAAAAACGGTCTCCCCGGTGAGGAAGCCGAGATCGAGCTCGAGCTGAAGATGATCGCAGATGTCGGACTTGCGGGGCTTCCCTCCGTCGGAAAATCCTCGCTTCTCGCAGCAATATCGAATGCGCGTCCGAAAATTGCGGATTACCATTTTACCACACTTGAGCCTAACCTCGGTGTTGTCTCCACGGGAGAGGAACGCGGCTTTGTCATGGCAGACATTCCGGGACTTATCGAAGGGGCTGCCGACGGAGCGGGGCTCGGACATGAGTTTCTCAGACATATCGAAAGATGCCGTCTTATCGTTCAGGTAATCGATGTTTCCGGGATAGAAGGAAACGATCCCGTCGAAGATTTTCTCGTAATATCGAAGGAACTTGAAAACTATTCCGCCGAGCTTGCCTCGCGCCCGAGAATAATCGCTGCAAACAAATGCGATACTCTTCCGAATCTCAATACCACTGAAATCACAGACCTTCTCGAAGCCGCGGAAACGCGCGGATATCCCGTTGTGTTCATTTCCGCTTATACGGGAATGGGGCTTAGCGAGCTTGTAAAGCTTATTGACCAAAAGCTCTCCGAGCTTCCGCCGACGGTAAGATACGAACCGGAAGTCACTCTCGGGGAAATCGACGAAACGGCGATCTCCGCCGAAGGCGTAAACGTAACGCGCGACGACGACGGAGCCTATGTATGCGAAGGCGAGTGGCTTGAAAAGCTTGTTAACCGCGTTAATTTCGATGACCGCGAATCGCTTATGTACTTTGACCGCTCTCTCCGCAATTTCGGAATAATAGACAAGCTCCGCGAAAAAGGGTGCCGTGAGGGCGATACCGTTCGGATGTACGGACTCGAATTTGATTTTGTTGACTAAACCAATGAAAGGATTAATATAATATGGAACTTACAACAGTACGGGAATTATACCGCAGCACCGCCGATTTTGCCGACAAGGAAATCACCGTAGGCGGTTGGGTGCGTTCGATACGCGCATCAAAAGCCTTCGGATTCATCGTCCTCGGCGACGGCTCGTTCTTCAAAACTCTTCAGATAGTATACGACGAAAAGCTCGGAAACTTTGACGATATATCAAAACTCAACGTCGGCTCGTCACTCATCGTTACCGGAAAACTCGTTGAAACTCCGGATGCTCCTCAGCCGTTTGAAATTCATGCATCTTCCGTCGAAGTCGAAGGCGCTTCCACTCCCGATTATCCTCTTCAGAAAAAGCGTCATTCTCCCGAGTATCTCAGGACGATTGCTCACCTTCGCCCCCGCACAAATCTGTTTCAGGCTGTGTTCCGTGTACGCTCCCTTGCGGCATATGCGATTCATAAATTCTTTCAGGAGCGTGATTTCGTGTATGTACACACCCCGATCATTACCGGAAGCGACTGTGAAGGCGCCGGGGAGATGTTCCGCGTAACAACGCTCGATCTCAATAACGTACCGAAAAAAGGCGACGGTTCAGTTGACTTCACAAAGGACTTCTTCGGAAAATCCGCAAATCTTACCGTCAGCGGTCAGCTGAACGGTGAGACATACGCGATGGCATTCCGCAACATCTATACCTTCGGTCCGACGTTCCGCGCCGAGAATTCCAATACGACACGCCATGCTGCAGAATTTTGGATGATCGAGCCCGAGATGGCTTTCGCTGATCTCAACGACAACATGGAAATCGCGGAAGACATGCTCAAATATATAATCAACTATGTTATGGAAAACGCCCCCGAAGAAATGGAATTCTTCAACAGCTTTGTTGATAAGGGGCTTGTCGAGCGTCTCAACAGCGTTGTCTCCTCCGAATTCGGACATGTCACATACACCGATGCGATCGATCTCCTTGAAAAGAACAATGACAAATTCGGATACAAGGTATTCTGGGGATGCGACCTTCAGACCGAGCATGAAAGATATCTCACCGAAGAAATATTCCGCCGTCCCGTATTCGTTACCGATTATCCCGCAGAAATTAAGGCTTTCTATATGAAGCAGAATTCCGACAAAAAGACCGTAGCAGCTATGGACTGCCTCGTTCCCGGAATCGGCGAGATCATCGGAGGAAGCCAAAGAGAAGACGATCTCGGAAAGCTCACTCAGCGCATGGATGAGCTCGGACTCAAAAAAGAAGATTACGGCTTTTATCTTGACCTCCGCAAATACGGTTCCGTCCGTCACAGCGGATTCGGTCTCGGATTTGAGCGTTGCGTAATGTATCTTACCGGTGTTTCAAACATCCGCGATGTAATTCCCTTCCCGCGCACAGTCGGAAACTGCGAGCTTTAAATCAAGAGATCTCTGCTCAAAATATAAACCGACAGCATATAAAAATCAGCGTTCGATTTTTTCGATCGCTGTTTTTTATGTAATTCAGTTCTTGCTGTATACGTCACCTTTTAAACATGTCTTTCCGTTCTTCTGCCTTACTCAATCTCCCACACAAAGGTTACGCTGTCGCTCACATCGATATCATCCGGTTCGATTTCAATATCGTGGTCTGCGGCGCATGGCATCGGAATACAGCGCTCCTCTATCTCATAATGTGTGGGTGAATACAAATGAAGCTCGCCCCAACTATAATCGATTGATACGAGACTGCCGAGTGTTACGCTTGAAGCCCTCGCTAAAATTTCCGCTTTCGCTTTTGCATTGACGCAGGCGCTCTCCAAAAGTGCGGTGCTCACCGCATCTTTATCCTTCACGGTAAATCGTACGCTCAGTTCGGGTTCTGCAAAACAGGCAGTGATTGCGCCGAGAGATTTTGAGAGAAGCCGTGTATCGAAATCGAATTTTATTCTCAGACTGTGCGTCACAACATAGCCGACAAACACACGCTTGTAGCTACAGTTTCTATCCTGACGGCTCTCATATTCCGTGCCCACATTGAAATCTTCGGTTTTCAGATCATCCTTTGCAAAGCCGACCCCGACAAGAGCCGCTCTAAGTCGGTCCAAGTGCTCTGCCGCATCGTCCATGGATTTATCGTAAATCTTATCGAACGACCTGAGTGTCAGCGATATTACCGTTTGATCCGGTTTGAGACTTAATTTTCCGATCCCCTTGACTGTATACTCCAGCTCATAACCGTTTTCTCCTTTGCACTCATTTATTTTATCTGATTTTCGGAAGATCGGCAGTTACGCATTTTTCGGATGTTTTCAAGCCTGATTTTGGCTCGATGAATTTATTCAGACGATAAATACGAAGGGGTTCTGTAAATTATAGCATTACGTTTTTTTCCGCATTTCTCGATTACGCCCGTGTATTCAAGAAGCTTGAGCGACATAGATATATCGCGGCGTGACTTGGTAGAGAAGCCTGAAAATGACGCAAAATCTTTTGACGTAAACTCTCCGGCCGGAACAAATCTCCGAAGGTCTCCGGACGCCCTAATTTCAACGATATCGACAATCCCCGTCGGAATTCTGTCAAGTCTGTGAGAGCCGCGCTTTCCGCCGTTTCCCCATCCGTCCCGTATACGGTACTCCGTAAGCTCAAGCATCGCGCAAACAAAGTGCAGCCTCTCATTTTTGATGATTTTATAAAGACGGCACATCTCGGGCAATATCTGCGCGGCATTTCCCCTTTTCGGAGATTTCCTCTTTGATTCAGCCGCGCCGGTTTCCGGATCGATCCAGACAAGCGACTTCACAGCCGCTATGGGATAAACAACCGTAACATCCGAGAGCGAAAGAAAAACTTCCAACCTGTCACGGATCGTGCCGAAGCCGGAAGTTTGTATTTCGATTATGCCGTCGGAATTTTTAATATCGGCAATATAATTATTAACCGGAATCTCATGGTACGCCGAATCGGGCTCAAAGAAATTTTTAAGCACCGCATGGAGCGTCTTTTCATTATATGTGCCGATGCCGCCGTGATCCTTTTCCGCAATTTCGATGCTGCGAATCGCGTCGGCAAACCTCTCATGCAAATAGCCGTCTATCATATCAATATTTTGATTTCAGCCATTCAAGAAGCTCGTCAATATCTTCTTCGGAGAGCTTTTTATCCTTATAAAGAGAATCCATCATGCTGACAAACGATCCTCCGTGGTATTGCTTTATAAACTGCTCGGATGCGGCGCGAATGTACTCGGACTTGTCCGAAGAGGGCTCATAATACCTCTCTTTTCCTTTTTTGAAAGATGTAATATATCCTCTGTCCTCAAGCCTTACAAGGAACGAAATAAGAGTTGGAGCCTTCCATGAACGCCCTTTGCCGACGGCCTCCATAAGGTACGCTGTATTTACCGGAGGAACGGCATTCCAAATAGCCAACATTACTTCGAATTCGGCGTCGGGAAGACGCTTTCCAAAATCAGGAGTATCGTTGTTTTCAGTTTTCAGATCAGTCACATTCATCTGTGTCGCCATAACAAAAACTGCTTCCTTTCTTCAGTGATTTGAACGGTTCTCCCATATATACGAACACGCATCACATTTAATATTATACATATGCCTAATTGTTTTGTCAACTCCTTTTGACACAAAATTTCAAAAAAGCTTTTTACATTTGCCGTTCTATTGATTTATTGTGCCATATACTGTATAATATGGGTACTGCAGCAGAAAGGTCGTCGAAAAAACATGTTGTACGATTTTTGCCCGGTGAAAAAAGAGACCGCATTTCGCGTGTTATCCGTCATCGCGCTGAACGAAAATCTTTCAAGAAAGGAAATAGCGGAAAACTGCGGCCTGAGTAAAGTGACCGCAGGAAAGATTGTGGATTTTCTTGCCTGTAAAGGGATCGTGGCTGAGCACACGCGTGCGGAAAGCTCCGGAGCGGGTCCCCATTCCCTGTGTGTACTCATAAATCCCAGATACAATTGTCTGGTCACTGATTTATATTCGAAAAATTTTACCACCGATATAGTCTCTCTCCGTGAAAAGCGCATGGCGATCATACCGTATAGTTATGACAGCCGACGCTTTTCCGATGACAATCTGCGGATGTATCTTCGTGATGTGGTGAAAGTACAGCAAAAATTCTCTCCGGGATATTGCATAGGAGCCGGACTTATAATGCCCGATAATTACTTCATGGGAGAAGAAGTAAATTTTGCAGACGGGGTTTCAAGCCGCGGCACCGCCGTAAATATTGCCTGGGAAATTCTCTCTCCGAAAAGAATCGTTGCAGGAAACAAGATTGAACTCACTCTAAAATATCTCTTGTCCTCAAAAAAATATTCAAACAAAAGCAGCATAATCTACATTTGTCTAACAGATAAAGGAATCCGTACCTCCGCGCTGATAAACAAGACCCCCGTATATTTCGCAAACGGCAGATATGCCGATATCGGCTCCGTCAGGATCCACGGTAGAAAAAGCGTTGACTTTCAGCTTGCACATTCAAAGTCGCCCGAAGAATATGCCGATGCCGTCGCCTTTGCATGTGCGAACGCAATATTTTTTTATGCGCCTGACGTAATAATCCTTGATTCGGAAATACACAGGCATACAGCAGGACTGCGCGAAATGGTTGTTTCATCGCTCATTGATTATTATGCAATCGGCGAAAAAATAATTCCCCAAATAGCCTGCCCTGACAAAAGTTCTTCTGCATTTGCCTCACTCGGAATTATGTGCGCTTTGCGTGAGCGTTTTATATACGAGACGACCGAGCGATTCTTTGAAGAAAAGAAATCTCAAGGAAACGGCGGTAACGAAACTTCCGGCAAAGGATGAAAGATATATAATTATCACTTGACAATCGGACAATAAAATTATATAATTAGACATTATATAATTAATTGAAAGGACTGATATATTTTTCATGGACGGCGACAGTATAATCATGATACTTATCATGATCGCGCTTACTGCCTGCTCTGCCTTTTTTTCGGCAACAGAAACCGCATATTTATCATTTAATCAGGCAAAGATGAAAACCCTTGCCGCTTCCGGAGATAAGCGCGCACAGATGGTTTTATCGCTCTACGATGATTACGACAGACTGATAACCTCTGTTCTCGTCGGAAACAACATCGTAAATATTTCTCTGTCTTCAATAAGCACGGTGCTGTTTATAAAGTTCCTCGGGGACATGGGTGCCACGATTTCCACCGTAATAATTACGGTGATCGTTCTTATCTTCGGAGAAATCACTCCGAAAACCGTATCAAAGGACTTTGCGGAAAGCTTTGCGCTGTCCACCGTTTACGCGGTCAAAGCGGTGATACTTCTCTTCTATCCTCTTTCGTTTATTTTCGGGCTTTGGCAAAAGCTTGTTGACAGAATATCGAATCCTCCCGGTGAGAGCACCGTTACGGAAGACGAAATAATTACCATGGTAGACGAAGCCGAAGAGGGCGGCGGAATCAACAGCGACGAAGGCGAGCTTATACGTTCGGCTATCGGCTTCAACGATGTGACTGCCGGAGAAATTCTGACGCCGCGCTCCGATGTTATCGCGCTCAATCGTGAAATGACCCCCGATGAAATTGCCGAAATTTTCATGGAATCGGGATTTTCTCGGCTTCCGATGTGCGGTGATTCTCTCGACGATGTTCTCGGCATTCTTCACGAAAAGGACTTTCTTTATTCGGTAATACACAAAAGCAATGTACCTGCGGAATCACTGCTCACAAAGCCGGTTTTTGTATCAAAGCATATAAAA